>JBJMLY010000320.1:0-2797 GCA_045805025.1 Cytophagaceae bacterium
AGTGCCCGAAGCGATTTTGTTTGTGCCTTTAGAGGCAAGCACTTTAAACATTTCATCCTGAGCAAACGATACATTCGCTACGAAGATGATTGCTAAAAAGAGTATTCTGGTTTTCATATGGGTATTGGTTGTTTTCTGGTTTACTAAATTACTTGTTTTTATTCAAAAAATCTATCTCTGGTTATGCTTTAACCGGTTGACGTGTTATTTTACGTAAAAGTACGAATTTTGTTCCCAATTTTTCCAGTCCGGGTTTAATCATTCCATAATAGATTTCCACAACGTTTCCTGTCAAGAACAGTGCCAATAGAGGCATTGTTACGTCAAATTTGAAGTCATAATCGTTAAAAACGTATAAAACGATGAAAACAAGAGCAAATGCTTCTGCTAAAATCACAATATTAGAGAAGGCTTCGTACCAGACCTTGAGCTTAAAAAACAAATAGGTGATAAAAAATACATTGAAGAAAATAATCAAAAGGGATAAGATGTTATTCAGCCATTCAGGCATTTCGTTGATAAAATCCCCGTCCAGAATCATTGAAACCGCATTCGCGTGGGCTACTACCCCATACATATCAGCATAGGCTTTTCCTATATAATTGGAATTTAAGGGGGTGAAAAATTTATCTTCCCAGCGATTATCCTTAATATTTGCCCCCAGAAAGCCCATAATTACGATTTTATCTTTAACAACATCGGCAGTAAAATTCGTATCCATCACATCATCTACATCCAATACGGTATAGACCAGTTTTGCATTCTTGGCCGTTCCTTCTTTTCTGGTATCGATATTTCCCCTGAAATTTATAATTTCTGTTTCCCTGTTTCTGGCCAGGTATTTCTTCACTGAATTAGAATCATAGATCCAGGCTATTTTGGTAGGGAACGAATATACCATGGTATCTCTTTTCAGGTATCTTATTTTTCTCAGAACCATCACCGAATCCTTCAACTTCTTCTTTTCAAAGGTTGTATCCATAGCCTGCCACTTATAATAATGGTCGCTGGGAACAATGTCACGGGTAGTCTTAAAATAATCCTCTCCTTCCGTAATGATATTTACAAATGCCGATTGAACGTAAGGTCTGAAGATTGGATTAGGCTCGACGATGCTGTCATTTTCGGGAAGATCAGGGTTGGGAATCAGTTTACTTCCGACTACCATATTATCCACTTTAGCGAAAGCAGCACAAAGCGTTGAATCTACTTCGAAGGCTTTGGGTTTAAAAAAGCGCGCATCTATCGCTATACATTTAGGCTTATATTGGTTAAGAATTTCTATTTCCTGCGCAATTCCAACCCGGTCGAGCTCTCCGATATTCACTAAAACGATTCGCTTCTCTTCGGGCGGACTATCCCTTAATTGCGAAAACACAATATCTGAAAGCTGGAAGTCTCCAAATGCTTTCTGAATAGGATTTAACGCGTCGGAGTTAAAATTTGAAGAGAGAGTTTGAACACCCGCTGCTGCACCCAACAACAAACAAGTCGTCAAAAATACATCACGGAGCGAAATGGATGATTTCATATTGAATTAATACAGGTTAGGATTTAGGTATAGTAAAGCTAGGATTTTTACGCGGATTACTAAGGAAATTCCGGCATTTTTCCTGATAAGTGCAATAACTTGAATATCTTAGCGGGGAATGAAAAAAGCGTATTCTGCCAACGATTATGTAAAAAGCATTCTGTCGGGAGACCGGGCCGGACTGGCCAAAGGCATTACTCTGATCGAAAGCCGTAAACAGGAAGACCGTGACCTGGCCATTCAGGTGCTGGAAAAATTATTCATTCATACGGGCAAATCCATCCGCATCGGAATTACCGGTGTACCGGGTGCCGGAAAAAGCACCTTCATCGAAAGCCTGGGCAAACTGCTCACGTCTTCAGGAAAAAAAGTAGCTGTGCTCTCCATAGACCCAAGCAGCAGCAAGACACGGGGAAGTATCCTTGGCGACAAAACCCGCATGGAGGAGCTTTCTCAAAATGAGCTGGCTTTTATACGCCCTTCTCCTTCCGGAAACTCCTTAGGAGGCATTACCGATACCACCCGCGAAGCCATGCTGCTCTGCGAAGCCGCCGGTTACGAAATTATTATTGTAGAAACAGTTGGCGTCGGACAAAACGAAACCAAGGTCTACGGGATGGTGGATTTTTTTTTACTGATGCTGATCACAGGGGCAGGCGACGAATTGCAATCAATGAAAAAAGGCATTTTTGAAATGGCCGACGGCATTGTCATCAATAAAGCAGATGGAAATAACGCAAATGCAGCCAAGCTTTATGGATCGGAAATCAGCAAAAGCCTGCATTACTTTTCTGCACAACCTATTCCGGTGATGAGCTGTTCTGCTCTACACAATAAAGGGGTGGAGGCCGTTTGGAAAGAAATCATGAAGGTTATTTCTACCGGCAAAAAGAACGGAAGCTTCCATAAAAGGCGGCGGGAGCAACGGTTAAACTGGCTTAATTCTTCACTTAGGGATATGCTGGAATTATGGATTTTCAATAATGCTTCCATGAAAAAATCATTAAAAGACCTTGAGTCGAAAGTTATCAAGGGCGAGATTTTTCCGCTGAATGCAGCCAGACTTCTGATCAAAAAAATTAAGCCTTAAAATCCCCCAAGCAGGTTGTTTAGTGCCGTAAATTTGATATTTTTAAGCCATGCTATTTTGAAGAGTGAAAACTGAACTTTTACTCAGATTCGGAGTCTTAAAACACTAAAAATATAACGTATGCTAAAACAGGTTTACAGCAGCTACACCGAAGAAAATCACAAAGTCTGGACTAT
>JBJMLY010000321.1:0-3446 GCA_045805025.1 Cytophagaceae bacterium
ACAATCTATACCAACAATAAAATCTAAAGATATTCAAACTATTCCAAATAATAAATTTATATTAATACGTTATTGTCGGCATCCATAATTTTTTCTTTCAGCGTTTCTGCAGCAGGATCATTTTCTATGCCGGGAATTTCTTTGGCCAGTGCAAAGGTGCGGTGGATAAGACTGTCGGTAGCCATATCGTAAGCATCGATCTTTGAGGATTCATCCATGCTGTGCTCGTTGTACCTTTTCGAACGCAGCACCTTGCTGAGCTTCTGCACTTCTTTCAGTTCCTCCATGTTTGCCTCTTTTGTGCGGGCGATTTCTTCGATCAGCGATTTGATATCTTCAATCTTCTGATCGTCGGAGATGATCATGGCATCCCAGGAAGTATTAAGGCTGTCTGTAATTACATCAATTTCTCTTTTGCTGTTCATCAGGGCTTTATTGCAGCCAAAGGAAAGCAGAAGGAAACCGAACAGTATATACAGACAGCCTTTTTTCATTATTGCTCAAATGTTTTCTTTGGAGTCAGGGAATTGTAAGGAGGACCCATTTTAGCAATAGCCTCTTTGTTATCTTCCAGGTACTTATTGTACACTTTGACCATCTGTGTATAATTATTTCTTACTGCACTGACAATATCGGGAGAATTTGCCGTGGTGATATCTTCTTTCAATTCTGCCGCGATCGGATGTGATTCCAGCTCCTTGGTTTTATCAGCCAGGGCAAGCACTTTCAGAACATAGGCATCGGTGATGCTGTCATATACCTCCACCGCTCTGTTGGTAATTTCGATATTGTCCGGGTTAAACCTTTTGGCCTTGACCATGGGAATTTCTTTTACAAGAGCATCCTGTGCGACTGCATCGTATTTTTTAGTGTAGGAGATCTCGTCCAGCAATCTCTTGATGGAGGCAAATTTAGCGTCATCCTGTTTGATGATGGAATCCCAGGCTTTGTCAACGCCCATGATCAGATTGTCGGTGGTGGTTTTCATGGCATCAGCCGATTCCACCGTTTTGGTTTCCTTCACTTCTTCTTTTTTAGATTCTTTGCATGCGATGAGAAGAGCCATACAGCATACAAATGCAATAATCCTATTTTTCATGGTAATCAGGGTTAGGTTTAAACTGGATTTAAATTTAAAGGTTCAATGTTCAAAAGGAAACATAAATCGCAAAATGATTCTGAAGATCAAAATCAAGGGAACAAAAACTGAAAAAGGGCCGTTTTGAGAGTTACTTTTTTTGGTTTTCCGTAATTAAAGTACGAAATTGAGGTTTCTGCTACTATTAATTAAGGACAATTTAATAAGGGGACTCACGTTCTGCTGAAAAATTCAATAATGAGAAAAGTGTATCTGCTGTTGCTGATGGTTCTTGCCGCCGGGGCAGGAAGGGTTTTGGGGCAGGCAACAGCGCCTAAATACAGTAACGAATTCCTCAACATCGGGGTGGGAGCCAGGTCATTCGGTATGTCCAACGCCAGCACGGCCGTTACCAACGATGTCACTTCCGCCTACTGGAATCCTGCAGGGCTCCTGGGAATCAGCAAGAAATACGAGGTTTCCCTGATGCACTCCGAATATTTTGCCGGCATCGCCAAATACGACTATGCAGGTTTCGCCACCCAGATCGATTCACAAAGTGTACTGGGTTTATCGGTCATCCGCTTCGGAGTCGATGATATTCCGGATACCCGCTTCCTCTATGATGCCAATGGGGCCATCAACTACAGCAACGTCAAATATTTCTCTGCTTCCGATTACGCCTTCCTTTTGTCTTACGCGAGAAAGAGCAGCTTTCTGCCCGGACTTAAACTGGGAGCCAATTTTAAAGTCATACACCGCATCGTAGGCAACTTTGCAAACTCCTGGGGCTTCGGGCTCGATGCAGGAGCGCAATACGAAACCAAGGGCTGGAAGTTCGGCCTGATGGCCAGGGACGTGACCAGTACCTTCAATGCCTGGACCCATAATACAGAGCTGGTCAAAGATGTATATACCCAGACCGGCAATGTAATCCCTTCGAACTCCATAGAAATTACCCTTCCCAGAATCGTGCTGGGTGCTGCCCGCGATTTTAAGATCGGCAAAAAGATCGGACTGCTCAGTTCGCTTGACCTGGTCAATACCTTCGATGGAAAAAGAAATGTGCTGATCAAAACAGGACTGATCTCCATAGATCCAAAGCTCGGAGTTGAAGTCGATTACCTGAAGACCGTTTACCTTCGCATGGGTTTAGGGAATATACAGAAGATTAAAGATTTCGATAACAAAAGCGTGACCACCATACAGCCGAACTTCGGACTGGGAGTAAAAATCAACCGGTTCTCTGTGGATTACGCGTTGACCAATATTACGAATACCAATCAGTCCTTATACTCGAATGTATTTTCTTTAAAGATTGCGCTCAATTAACCTTGAAGTTTTATTTTAACATAGCGTTTATTCTTTGTGTGGCGGTTCTGTCGGCCGGACTGGCTGTAGCACAGCCCTATGGTAATGAGTGGATCGTTTCCGGGCAAACCTATTATAAGATTCCCGTGGGAAAGACAGGCATGTATGCCCTGAGCCATGCCGACCTGTTGAATGCAGGCATTCCCCTTAATACAATTGACCCTCACAAATTACAGATCTGGCGCCGGGGAGTGGAACAGGCGATCCTGGTCAAAGGTCAGGCAGACAACAGTTTTGACAACGCCGATTCATTGTTTTTTTATGGTCAGATAAACGACGGTAAAATGGAGACATCCTTATACCTGAGTCCGGCTTATCAGCCTCATACCTATTACAGCTTATTTAACGATACCAGCGCCTACTTCCTGACCTGGACTTCTTCCGGCAACGGAAAAAGAATGCCTCAGTTCTCTGCTGCGAATACGGCTCAGGCTGTATCTCCTTATCAAATCCACCGTGACCTGACTCTTTACACGACGGAGTATGACAGAGGACAGGGGTACAGTATCGAAACTTTCCTCACCCAATATGACCAGGGCGAAGGCTGGTTCGGAAGCGCTTTGCCGGGTACTTCTACTATTACTTTAAATACTTCCAGCCTTTACTCCTCAGGCCCTCTTCCGCAGCTGGAGATCGAGTTTGTGGGCAGGAATATCAATGGCCAAACTGTCGAGGTTTCCTTCGGAAGTTTCAGCGATACCATTTTTTTCGCCGGACATTCCGTTTATAAAATAAGCCAGCCCGTCGCTTTTGCTGATTTTACAGGTTCCGATCTTCCGGTCAAGATCAGAATTCTTTCGGGTCTGGTATCCCTGGCTTATATTAAACTTGACTATCCTCAGCTGACCGATCTGCAGGGCGCTGCCGCGCAGTATATTCATCTTTTCCCGACCGCACAGGATACCAGTTTTCTGCAATTCAGCAATCCACCTGCCAATGCTTCTGTCTATGATATTACAGATACAGATAATATCAGGATCATAGGCTCTAAAATGCA
>JBJMLY010000322.1:0-3108 GCA_045805025.1 Cytophagaceae bacterium
CAAAAATCAGCAGCCCGTTTTTCCTTTTCCATTCCGCCTTTTTTATATCACAGAGAAAATGATCAACCGAGGTTTTCACTTTGCTGAAGGACTGGAAATCTTCGTACTTAAAAAGAAGCTTTGATGCCTTGTTCATTTTTTCCATATCCAGGTCTTTATAAAATAGGTAGGCAAGGCCACGATGGAACGGGTCCTTTTCCCGGCATATTTTATAATGATAAGTACGGGACTGCGCATCAAACCGAACGCTGGCATCGTCCTTTACCCTGAAAAAATTCCGTATGTAAATATCGCCAGGAAGAATGCAGTTAAGCTTGAAAATATGGTCTTCGGTTAGTGTCTTGTCAAGCTCCATCTGCACAAATTGCTGGACGGCATGAACGCCTGTGTCCGTGCGCCCGCTTCCCATGGTTTCAACCGGGAGCTGAAAAAGAGTCTGAAGCGCGTTGTTAAGCTCCTGCTGGACCGTATGCGCATTTTCCTGCACCTGCCATCCATGATAGTTGCTGCCATTGTACGCGATATCCAGAAAATATTTCAAGCGCTGCCAAGACTTTTTTTAGTATCTTGCTCAGTGCAATTTAAATGAATAAGACCATGATACAAAGAGTACAGTCCATCCTTCTGTTTTTATCCGCTTTACTAATGCTGACCTTCCTGTTCGTGCCCATCTGGCAGGGCAGTAATAACCCCAGGGCCGTGGAGGGGAAATCATTCGACGGCAAAGCAACGCTGGATGCCTTTACACTGAAGGTTGAAGGCATTGAAAAAACCAGTTCCACTTCAGAAGCATCTATTGAAAAAACCGAAAACAGGAAGGCTGAAGAAACCAATATGATGTACACGGCCATACTCGCTATGGCGAGCGTGCTCATGTCCCTTTACACTATATTTCAATTTAAAAACAGACCTCTGCAGATCAAGCTGAGCATGCTGAACAGCCTGATCATTATCGGTGCGCTGGGCTGCGTGTTCCTTGGAGTCCGGGAGGGTAAATCATTTCTTCCCTCTCTGCAGAACGACGATTTCCTGATCGGCTTTTATCTGCCGGTGGTAGCGCTCGTGTCCAACGTTTTTGCCGTACGCATGATCCGGAAAGATGAGAAGCTGGTGAAGTCGGCGGACAGGTTTAGATAATAGTTTTGAGTTTTAAATGCAAATCCGAAGACTATGTCCAAGACTTTTAGATTCACTCTTTTTCTGACACTGATTTTCTTTCAGTGTTTTTCGCAGGATGATAAGCTGGTGAAGAAAGCCGATAAATTCTTCATGGAACAGAATTATTTTGCGGCACTGAAAGTCTATGAGCAGGCGCTGACTCAAAACAAAAAAGACGGATACCTTAACTACCGAATCGCGCGCTGCTACCTGGAAACTTCTCCCAGAACCAAGGCACTACAGTTTGCCTACAATGGCGTTAAGAATACGCCCAAGCCGACCCCGGATATGTACCTGACCCTGGGCGAAGCATACCACATCAACCACCTCTTCGACAGCGCCATCTATTTTTATACCAAGTCAGACCTGGGAAACACCAATAAAAAAGTCGTTTCCAAACTCATCCGTGAATGCGGCTTCGGCAAACAATACGTAGGAAATCCGGTGAATGTAAAGATCACCAATGCCGGTCCGCAGGTCAATACCGAATTTCACGAATACCTCCCCTACATCACTGCCGATATGTCAAAGCTCTACTTCACCTCCCGCAGACCTGGCTCTACCGGAGGCAAGAAGGATCCTGAAGGCACTGCCTTTGAAGACATTTATATATCAGCCAACAAAGGAGGAGCCTGGGATACGCCTGTAAACCCTGGCGCTCCGCTGAACGGAGAAGGGCATGATGCCTGTGTCGGACTGTCGGACGACGGACAGGTCATGTTCGTGTATAAAGGAAGCAACGGAGGAGACATCTATACCTCAGAGCTGAAAGGCAGCCGTTGGAAGACACCGGAAGCCATGAGTCTCAACACCGAATTTTTCGAAAGTACGGCGGGACTTTCACCCGACGGAAGAACGCTTTATTTCGTCCGTAAGGTTGGCGACGGAAACCGCGATATCTATGAGTGCAGCCGCACAGTCGGTGGAGCCTGGTCAAAGCCCAGAAAGGTAACTGCCATCTGCACCGAATACGACGACGACGCTCCTTTCATCCATCCCGATGGAAAAACATTGTACTTCAGCTCCAAAGGACATAGCTCCATGGGCGGATACGATATTTTTAAATCGGTGAAAACCGCCTCCGGCTGGAGCGCTCCGGAAAATCTGGGATATCCCATTAACACAGCCGGAGACGACGTTTATTTCGTACTTACCGCCGATGGAAAGATCGGATTTTATGCCTCCGAAAAAGAAGGTGGCTTTGGCAAGCAGGACATCTATTCGATCCGAATGCCGGTCAGCGAAAAGCAGCCGGAGCTCGCCCTGCTCAAAGGCACGGTCAAAGATGCGACGACGGGCAAAGCCATGGAGGCCGAGATCACGGTGGTGGATAACGACACCAAGGAAACCGTAGCGAAATTCAATTCCAACGCGACCAGCGGAGAATACCTGATCTCCCTGCCTTCCGGAAAAAATTACGGGGTGACGATCGAAAAGGAAGAGCACCTGTTTTATTCGGAGAATATATTTTTATCATCCCGTGAAGGCTATAAGGAAATTAAGAAAGAGATCCGCTTAAGCAGTGCCAAACAGGGCGCCAAGGTCGTGCTGAAGAACATTTTCTTTGAAAGCGGTAAATCCGAGATCCGCCCTCAGTCTACACCTGAGCTGCAACGACTCATCCGGGTGATGAAGGATAACCCTTCCATTAAAATCGAGATCTCGGGACATACCGACAATGTAGGCGACCCCAAGGCAAATCAGGCTTTATCAGAAAGCAGGGCCAAGGAAGTCATGAACTACCTGATTCTAAATGGCATCGATAAAACAAGAATGAGCGCCAAGGGTTATGGAAGCAGTATACCTCTGGAATCCAACGATACCGAAGAAGGAAGAAAGCAGAACCGCCGGACGGAATTTAAAATCCTGTAAGCTTGCTCTGACTGTCATTTAGTCAGTTTTGAGGGATTGGAACGGAAATTGAAAAAGAAACCACATCATTAAAAACCA
>JBJMLY010000323.1:0-10906 GCA_045805025.1 Cytophagaceae bacterium
CAATATGGAACTTAGCTACAGGCATTTCCGGGATATGAATGCAATGGTTCTCAGGGACCGGGAAAATCAGCTTTCCTGCATTTATCTCTTTGACGATCAATGGAAAAATATATATAAGAATGATGGACTGAAAGGTATGGCAGAAGTATTTGCTGTTAAACAGGATATAATACTTCTGAATTTAAAAAATAATACCGTGGAAATAGGTAATATTAAGCTTAACAAATCTGATAAGCCGGAGTAATATCAAAAGGAAATGAAAATTATGAATCAAAAAGTAACCGCTCTCATTTTTCTGACTCTGCCTTTTGCAGCCTTCGCGCAGAAAATCAAAGAAGGGTCAACACCAGTGGTAAAAGTATACCTGGTCCAGGGCGACTCCGCTGTGAAAGCCACGTACCTCAAAAAAAATACAGACAACAGGATCCGTGTTGTCGTGGAAGGCGGCATTGAACAGACCAAACATCTGGTGGTCGTCACATCCAAAGACGCTTCGGTGAAATCAGTACCTGATGTGAAAAATGAATTCCTGATCAAGCCTGAAACAGATGCTCCCTGTGAAATTATTGTAGATCTGAAGACATTCGAACCATACCACGATGTGAAGATTACAAATCTTGAAGGAGGAAAGAAAGTGAAGCATCTGGTAAAAAAATACCCTCCCAAAACCTATATGATCGGGTATGAAAAATATAAGGTCAGATAATGGCCTGCTCGCCTGAAAGATTTACGGGCGATTTAGCTATATTTAAGTATGAAGGTGCCTGATAAATAAAGGTTTCAGAATTGATGAAAACGCTCTGGCATTATCTGTTTTTTATAATTCTCTCCTCTTCGCTCGCTGGAGAGATATTCGCTCAGCCCCTGGTTGAAAAGCTGCAGCACCCCCGGCACAAAAATCATGGAATTTTTGCTACCCCGCTTTTTTCGTATGCTCCCGAAACCCGTCTGGCCCTTGGCGCTTCGATGATCGCCTACTTCCGGATGGACAGGCATGATTCCACCGGCAGACCTTGTGTGTTGCATCCCTTCATGGGCTATACCCAAAATCATCAGTTCTTTAATGAAAATCAGTTTCTGCTCTTTTTAAAAAAGGAGAAATATTATTCGTACGGAGATATTTCCTACTTTAATTTCCCCTACCGGTTTTACGGGATAGGCAACAACAACCCGCCCGGATACCAGGAAACGTACGAGGGTAAATTTCTTCGGCTGCGGGCCAGTATGCTGATGAAAGTGGTCCCTCATTCTTATGCAGGGTTCAGAATTCATTTCGATCATTACCGGATCTCAAAAGCCACAGCGGGAGGGTTGCTTGATCCCAACGTGTCTTCCTCCATCGAAGGGAAAACCGGAGGCATTAACTCTGGTATTGGTCCTATGATCCTGTTTGATAACAGGGATAATATTTTTTCTCCTCTGAAAGGATCTTTTATCGAACTGGCTTCCGTGCTGAATTCAAAGTTTACCGGCAGCAGGTACAAGTATCAGTTGTTCTCCGTGGACATTCGTAAATTTCAATCCTTCTACATTGACCATGTGCTGGCTTTCCAGGCTTATTTTAATTTTATCAGCGGCACGCCTCCTTTTTACCAGATGGCACTCATGGGAGGGCCCAGAAGAATGAGGGGTTACTATGAAGGAAGGTATAGGGATAAGAACCTCGGACTGGTCCAGCTGGAATATCGCAGTCCTTTCTTCCTTTGGCGCTTTGGATTCGCTACCTTTGGAGCGCTCGGTGTAGTATATCATTCTCTCAACGAGATTAATACGAATACAATCAAACCCTCTTACGGAGGTGGAATACGATTCAGGCTTGACCGAAAAGAAAAGCTTAATTTAAGGTTTGATGTGGCGATGGGTTACAAGAGCGTAGGTTACTATTTTATATTAAATGAAGCATTTTAAGTTCGGTGTTATTTTTTTCCTTAGTCTATTTTTCTCTCTGGAAAGCCTGAGTCAGGATACACTTAAAAAAGAGAGTACTGCCCGTAAAATTATTACGAAGATCTTTGTGGATACGGTAACTTCCACCAGCACGCACGGCTATATCATCAATCCTCTTTTTTATTATACACCCGAAACCAGGTTTGCCTTTGGTATTTCGACTGTATTTTATTTCAGAATGTCTAAAAAAGACAGCGCTTACCGTCCGTCGGTAGTCCATCCTTTTTTTGGGGTGACGCAAAATAAACAGGTATTCGTAGAGAGTCCTTTTCAGTTGTTTTTTCAGCAGGAGAAGTATTACCTCTATGGAGAAGTTTCTGCCTACGATTACCCATACTTTTTTTTCGGGGTCGGCAATGGAATTCCTCACAGTTATAATGAGATCTATACCGCTCTCTATCCAAGCTGTACGTTAAGTGTTCTGAAAAAAGTAGCCCCTCCTTTATATGCAGGTTTCAGAATGCAGGTGGATGATTACAATATCGTGAAGAAAGAAACGGGTGGAATGTTGGATCAGAACCTCGTGCAGGGCAGCAATGGAGGACTCAATGCCGGGATTGGTCCCATGCTCTTGTACGATACCAGAAATAATATTTTTTCTCCTACCAAAGGGGCTTATGTGGAGCTGGCTACCTGGCTGAATTCGAAATATACCTTCAGCGATTATACTTACGGCTCTTACGTGCTCGATGCCCGGAAATATGTTCCATGGCATAAAAACGATATGTTTGGATTTCAGTTTTACGGCAATTTAATGACGGGGAACCCTCCTTTTTATCAGATGGCTATGCTGGGTGGTACCAAAAGGATGCGGGGTTATTATGAAGGCAGATACCGCGATAAAGATTACCTTTCGGCTCAGGCCGAATACAGAAGCGGCTTCTGGAGAAACAGACTGGGTTATGCTGTGTTTGCAGGGACCGGTTTTGTGTTCCATGACTTCAAAAATATTGATCTGATGTACCTGAAGCCCTCTGCCGGCGCCGGATTAAGAATCAGGTTCGATCGCAAGGAGAAGATTAATTTCCGGATCGATTTTGCTTTCGGCTACAAGACTTTCTATCCTTACTTCGTTCTCTCGGAGGCTTTCTGATTTAGCTCACTCAAGATATTTTCTATAAGCCTTGATTATTTCATCCGATCGGAGCAGAGCCCATGCCGGACCTCTGCTGAAATTATTGACTTGTCGTTTCAGGAGTTGTTTTAATTCCCCGGTCAGATCCTCAATGTCTGATTTTGCATCGTAAGGTATTTCAGTACTCTGCACTTCCTTAAGTTGGGCCAAGGTATTCAGGCAATTCTGCATGTATTCATCCCAGAGCCTTTCGTGATTATTTCTCAAAGTTTCGACTTCTTCGAAAAAGCTTTTTTTTTCCTCCGCATGCTGTTTTCTCAGACTATCATAACCTTCTGGATCCGTTACATTCCAACCTCTGTCTAAGCCGACATCAATCGTATATACCGTCTGTTTTATTGCCCAGGCTTTGCCCAGAACGCGCTGTAAATGCTCGTTAAAGCTGATTTCTGACATGTGTTACTATAGATTTATATACCTGAAAATCGATTGAAATGGGCTTTTATGATCCCAAATATAGTAAAACTTATCCACAAAGTGGGGTAAAGTGGGGTAAAGTGGTTGATTTTCTATTTTTCTTAGTTATATTTGTCTAAGGCATAAAATAGCTAAGTGATCACGCAATGCTCCAGTTTTCAAGTGAATATGAATGCAGACTTGACGTCAAGGGTAGAATTATCCTTCCGGCCAAGATTAAAGCTCAGCTTCCTGAGGCTCCGGAGAATACTATTGTCATCACCCGCGGTTTTGAGCCTTGCCTGGTTGTTTATCCCCAGGTTGAGTGGAATAAAATTTCTTCCAGGGTTTCCGGGCTTAATGAATTCAATGAGGAATACAGAAACTTCCAGAGAAATTTCTTCAGAGGCAATACAGAGGCGGAGCTTGACAGTAATGGTCGGTTTCTTATCCCTAAAAGCATGCTGAAGCACGCCCAGCTTGAAAAGGATGCGATCATCGTGGGAATGGGAAACAGAATTGAGATCTGGAATCCGGAACGCTATGAAGAATACCTGATCAAAGATCAGAAGGAATTCTCCAAGCTGGCCGAGAAATTCCTGGGCAGCAACGATAAGCCGGAGCAGGCATGAGTTACCATATTCCGGTATTACTGAAAGAGTGCATTGAAGGGTTGAATATAAAAAGCGAAGGCATCTACGTCGACGTAACGTTTGGAGGGGGAGGGCATTCGGCAGAGATCCTTAAGAAATTAAAAAAAGGAAAGCTTTTCGGTTTTGATCAGGATAACGATGCAAAAGCGAATGCGGACTTGCTCAATAACAGTTCTTTGATTTTTGTGGAATCGAACTTCAGGCATCTCAAAAGGCAGCTGAAGATCCATGGTGTAAAGCAGATAGACGGCTTGCTGGCCGATCTGGGTGTTTCATCGCACCAGATCGACTCTCCTGACAGAGGCTTTTCCACCCGATTTGAAGGAGAGCTGGACATGAGAATGGATCGTCAGGCTGAAAAAACGGCCAGAGAGGTGCTCAATAAATATTCCGAAGAAAATCTTCATAAGATCTTCGGAATGTATGGAGAAGTCAGAAATGCCAGAACGCTGGCAGCCGAAGTGATCAGGGCCCGGGCCAGGAAAAGCTTTAAAAACAGCTCGGATCTGAAAGCGGTGCTTCAGCCGCTGGCGCCCAGAGGAAAGGAAAATAAATATTTCGCCCAGGTATATCAGGCGATCAGAATAGAAGTGAACGATGAGCTGAAGGCTCTGGAAGAATTGCTGGAACAATCGGCCGAAGTGATCAGGCCGGGGGGGAGATTGGTCATCATGTCTTACCATTCCCTGGAAGACAGGCTGGTAAAGAACTTTATCCTTAAAGGTAAATTCTTCGGTGAGATCGAAAAAGATGTATACGGAAATTTTGAAAGACCTTTCCGGGAGGTGAACCGAAAACCGGTGGAAGCTTCCGAAGAGGAAATTGAAAAAAATAAAAGGTCGCGAAGCGCCAAATTAAGAATCGCTGAAAAAATTTAAACGGGACTATGTCAGGCAATCAGCCAAAATCGTCGCAGAAAGAAGAGAAGAGAAGCATCTTCACCATGATCGAGAAGAAGGTCCGGGTAGACAAGATGTTTGACGAAGGACTGCCTGTAAAATATATTCCTTATGTGCTGTATACCACGGTAGTGCTCATCTTATACATTGGAAACACGCACTATGCCGAAAGAACGGTAAGGCAGATCGATAAAACAAAAACCGAGGTGGAGGATCTGAGAGCCGATTACACGACACTCAAATCAGACCTCATGTATGCCAGTAAACAGTCGGAGGTAGCCAAAAAAGCGGCTTCCCTCGGTCTCGAAGAAAGTTCTCAGCCACCTTATAAAATAATCGTTAAAGAAAGTGAATATTAAAAAATCCATAGTGCTTCGTGTCAGACTGGCATTCTTATGTGTCTTTCTGTTCTGCGTGGCGGTTGTGGTGAAGCTGGTAAAAGTTCAGACGGTCGAAGGAGATAAGTGGAGAAAGCTGGCTACCCTGAATGTGCTTCAGAATCGGGAAGTCAAAGCGGTTCGCGGAAATATCTATTCTGACAACGGCAGCCTTCTTGCCACTTCTCTGCCTTTCTACAAAGTAGTTTTTGATCCCGGTGTCGCTCACGATACTATTTTTAACAACGGACTGGATTCCCTTGCTCTTCTGCTTTCAAAACATTTTAAAGATGGTTCGCAGAAAGATTATAAGATGAGGCTTTCCAACGCGCGCAAAGATGGAAAGCGTTACATGATCATCAACAGAGCCATGATCAACTACCAGACTAAAAAAATGATGTCTGAGTGGCCGATCTTCCGCATGGGAAGGCACAGAGGAGGAGTTGTCTTTGAAAAAGCGGATAAAAGATTCCGTCCCTTCTCCTACCTGGCCAGCAGAACCGTGGGTTTTGTGAACGAAGATAACCATGGCGCTGGCTTGGAATACAGCTTCAACAAGCAGCTTGCCGGGATTAACGGCGAAGCTTTGTTCAAGAAAGTAGCGGGCGGGCACTGGAAGCCTGTGCATGACGAATCGGAAGTGCCACCGCAGGATGGCATCGATATTCAGACTACCATCGATATTAACCTGCAGGATGTTGCTGAATCATCTCTGCTGAATCACCTTGCTGAACATGATGCCGACTATGGCTGTGTGGTTCTGATGGAAGTCAGCACCGGCGAGATAAAGGCGATTGCTAATCTTGGTAAGGTGCCGGGTGGTTATGCAGAAACCTACAACTATGCGGTAGGAAACCAGGGACTCACAGATCCGGGATCAACGTTCAAGCTTGCTTCCATGATGGCGGTTCTTGAAAACACCAATATACAACCTACAGATACGATTGATACCGGCAACGGCGAAAAGGAATTTTACGATAAGATCATGACCGACTCCAAACCTCATGGGAAAATTACGGTTCAGGAGGTTTTGGAAGTCTCATCCAATATTGGGGTCGCTACCATGGTTACAGAAAGTTTCGGCCATAACCCGGAAAAGTATATTGATTTTCTCTATAACCTCGGATTGGCAGATCCTATTAAATTCCAGATGGACGGCGAAGCAATTCCATATATTAAAAAACCCGGCAGCAAAAGCTGGAGCGGCGTTTCATTGCCCTGGATGTCGATCGGCTATGAGCTCAGAATGTCTCCGCTGCAATTGCTGACTTTCTATAACGGCGTGGCTAATAACGGTAAAATGATTCAGCCCATCATCGTGCGCGAAACACGGATCGCCGATCAGGTACTTGAAAAATATGAGGCCAAGGTAATCCGCGATAATATATGCTCTGAAAAAACCCTTGCCATCGTCCGCAGCATGCTGGAAGGCGTGGTGGAAAGAGGCACGGCCAGGAATATCAGCAATACCACTTATAAAATTGCTGGTAAGACCGGTACAGCTCAGAAAATTAAGAACGGACAATACACGAAGAATTATTACACTTCTTTCGTCGGCTATTTTCCAGCAGACAAGCCCAAGTATAGTTGCATTGTCGTGATCGACAGTCCGAAGGGATTTAAAATTTATGGAAGCGATGTAGCAGCGCCTGTTTTCAAAGAGGTGGCCGACAAAGTCTATGCCCGCGATCTGGATCTTCACAATCCGGTTCCTGAAAAACCAGAGACTCAGGAAAAGGGCGTATTCCCCGTCATACGGGCAGGTAACAGTGATGACCTGAGAATTGTATGCAATGCCTTGGGGATTTCCAATCATGCCGATTCAGGCGACGACGAATGGGTGGCAGCGGGGGTCCTGGATAACTCTATCAGCTGGACTCAGAGAAAAATGCCGGAAGGTATGGTGCCCGACGTAAGCGGTATGACACTGAGAGATGCTATTTATATTCTGGAGAACAAAGGACTTCGGGTCAAATACAGCGGCAAGGGAAGAGTAGCGGAACAAAGCCTGCCGGCAGGAAGTAAACTTGGGAAAGGAATGACCATAAATTTAATACTGAACTGATGGCGATTCTCAAAGACATATTGTATAAGGTAAGTCTTCAGTCGGTATCCGGAGATACCGATAAACAGATCTCCTCTGTAATTTTCGATTCCCGGCAAGTGACACCTGGAAGTATTTTCGTAGCCACGAAGGGTACTCAGGCAGACGGACATCAGTACATCGCGAAAGCAATCGAGAAAGGAGCTGTCGCTGTTGTATGCGAAGCTTGTCCGATCATTCGCGATGAGAAAGTGACCTATATTGAAACTCCCGACAGCAGCTATGCATTGGGAATCATCGCTGCTAATTTCTATGGTAATCCATCGGCGAAGATGAAACTGGTCGCTGTGACAGGAACCAATGGGAAAACAACAACAGCTACGCTGCTTCATGAACTTTTTATGAAGTTGGGTTACCACGCTGGTCTGTTATCGACTGTGGAGAATAAAATTAACGAGAAGGTTCTTCCCTCTACGCATACCACTCCTGATGCAGTAAAGCTGAATGAGTTGCTGGCACAGATGGTAGCCGAGGGCTGTACGCATTGCTTTATGGAGGCGAGCTCTCATGCCATTGTGCAGCACCGGGTAGCCGGACTCCTTTTCACAGGCGCTTTGTTTACCAACATTACGCACGACCATCTCGATTATCATAAAACATTTGAAGAATACATTAAAGCAAAGAAGATGCTTTTTGATAATCTTCCGGCTTCAGCATTTGCCCTGGTGAATATCGATGATAAAAGAGGCATGGTGATGCTGCAGAATACTAAGGCATCAAAATACACTTTTGCCTTAAAAACACCGGCCGATTTCAAAGTAAAAATAAAGTCTAACAGTTTTCATGGTCTTGAACTTGACATTGACGGCAAAGAAGTATGGTTTAAGCTTATTGGCAGCTTCAATGCTTATAATCTGCTTGGTATTTATGCCGCCGCAGTATTATTGGGAGAAGACAAAGAAGAAGTGCTTACACAGCTTTCAAATATAGAATCGGCACGGGGCAGGTTTGAGCAGATACTTTCGCCTTCCGGAATTACGGCCATTGTGGATTATGCACATACGCCCGATGCCTTGAAAAATGTGCTGGATACGATCAATGACCTGAGGCAGGGAAATGAAAAGATTATTACCCTCGTAGGCTGTGGCGGCAATCGTGATGCTGCCAAGCGCCCGGTTATGGCCGATATCGCCTGCAAGCTGAGTGACAAAGTGATCCTTACATCCGATAATCCGCGTGACGAGCAGCCCGAAAGTATCCTGGCTGAAATGCAGAAAGGGGTAAGTGTTATCGATCAGAAAAAAACGCTAACTATTGTTGACCGGAAGGAAGCGATTAAGACAGCCTGCTCTCTTGCCTCGCCACACGATATTATCCTGCTGGCGGGCAAAGGACACGAAACCTATCAGGAAATTAAAGGGGTAAAATATCCCTTCGACGATAAAGAAATTGTAAAGGAAATTTTTCAACTGCTTCAGAAATGATATTTACCAAAACAAAAAAAATGAACGAGGAACTGGTGAATAAAACATTCACCTTTTCATTGAGCCTGATCGAACTTTACATAGCGCTGCTCAGGAACAATGAGTTTGAACTGTCCAAGAAAGTTTTTGAAAGCGGTACGAACATCAGGGCGAATGTGGAAGGTTCCCTGGCATCGCTGGAAAAGAAGGAATTTATGCAGAAAATAGCCATGGCTTCGAAAGAGGCTGTTGAAACAAGGTATTGGCTCAAGATGATCCAGATGAAGCATTTTATCAGTTATTCATGCGACGACTGCGTGGAGCAGCTGAATGAAATCATTAATACCCTGAATTACCTGGTGCAGGAAAACAATCAGTATAAGATCAGGTTGAGCATTGAAAATCTCAACTGATTAATAACCTAAAAAGAAACAGATGTTCTACTATATTTTCGAATACCTAGACAAAAATTACGACTTCGTAGGAGCCGGCGTTTTCCGCTTCATCTCCTTCAGGGCAGGAATGGCCATGATCCTTTCGCTGATCATCGCCCTTGTCATTGGAAAGAAAGTGATCACCTACCTTCGTGTAAAGCAGATCGGTGAAAGCGTAAGAGATCTGGGTCTGCAGGGACAGATGGAGAAAAAAGGCACGCCTACAATGGGGGGGATCATTATCATAGCCAGTCTTCTCATACCCATTCTGCTTTTTGCAAAAATCGGGAACGTATACGTGCTGCTTCTTATTATCACGACCATCTGGATGGGCCTCATCGGTTTCCTGGACGACTATATTAAAGTGTTCAAGAAAAATAAGGAAGGTCTTCAGGGGAAATTTAAGATTGTCGGACAAGTAGGACTTGGACTGCTCGTCGGTCTGGTGATGTATTTCAATAAAGGCGTCCTCATCCGTAATTATCTGACCCCGCACGTGAATTCGCAAACCGGATTCACTCTATCTGAGGATTTTGTTGATGAAACTTCTCCGAAAACGACGATTCCTTTTCTCAAGAATAATGAGTTGGATTACAACGATCTTTTCAATTTCATATCCGACGATTACACATGGATCATTTATGTGCTCATCGTGATCTTTATCGTGACAGCAGTATCGAACGGTGCCAATATAACCGATGGCATTGACGGACTGGCCGCCGGTTCTTCAGCAATCATTGCACTGACCCTGGGAATATTTGCCTATGTGTCGGGTAATGCAATTTTCGCCAAATACCTGAACATTATGTATATCCCGAACAGCGGTGAAATTGTGATCTTCTGCGCGGCCTTTGTCGGGGCGTGTATAGGCTTTCTCTGGTACAATTCATTTCCGGCCCAGGTGTTCATGGGTGATACAGGAAGTCTTGCTCTGGGCGGGATCATCGCTGTACTGGCCATCACGGTTCGGAAAGAGCTTTTGCTGCCTGTATTATGCGGGGTATTCCTGATTGAGAATTTATCGGTGATGATGCAGGTGGCCTATTTTAAATATACAAAAAGGAAATACGGTGAAGGACGAAGGATCTTCAAGATGTCACCTTTGCACCACCATTATCAGAAAGTGGGGTTTCATGAATCGAAAATTGTAATCAGATTCTGGATCGTAGGAATACTGCTGGCAATCATGACGCTGGCGACTTTAAAGTTGAGGTAATGAAAATAATTTTGAGTTTTGAATTTTGAGTTTTGAATTAATAATGGAGAAACGACTTGTCATATTAGGTGCTGGTGAAAGCGGAGTGGGCGCGGCTATGCTTGGGAAAGCAAAAGGCTTTGACGTGTTCGTTTCCGATATGGGCGAGATTAAAGACAAATACAGATCAATTCTCGAAAAAGAAAATATTGCTTACGAGTCAGGAAAGCACAGCGAAGAGAAAATTATGAATGCCGGACTGGTGATCAAGAGTCCGGGAATTCCTGATAAGGCTCCGCTGATCAAAGCCCTGGTTGCAAAAGGGATAGACGTGGTTTCGGAAATCGAATTCGCCGCACATTA
>JBJMLY010000324.1:0-4323 GCA_045805025.1 Cytophagaceae bacterium
TATCCTTAAGACGGCAGGTAACGCCGTTCAGCAGGTATTCGCTGTCGCCCGAGCGGTAATATCTTCTTGTAATGGTTACGTGAGAATATTCGGTAGGAAGTAAATTTTTGGTGTTATTGAACGTAAGGGAAACCTCAGCCATTTGTGAAGGCTTTCTGTTCTTGGTTCCGTTGAAGATCACGTTTTCCATCTTCTCAGAACGCAATGCCCTGGTGCTCTGCTCTCCCAATACCCAACGGATGGCGTCCACGATGTTTGATTTACCGCAGCCGTTCGGACCTACAATACCCGTGATGCCTTCATCAAAATTGACAGTCACTTTATCTCCAAAGCTCTTAAATCCCTTAATTTCTAACGTAGTTAACTGCATTCTGCTTTATGTTTATGGATTTCAATTAAAATTTAAAATTAAGGCTTAGGCTTCGATTTGCCGTGCTGCGCCTTCTCTTTTTATCAACAAGTTTTCAAGCTTATCCACAGGATTATTCCATGCAGAATCAGCTGGTTTATGTTATATTTGTCTAAAGCCTTTTATCCGCATTCCTATGGACGAGAAACTGATTTTTTATATTGCTGTCTTTATTATTTACACCTTGTATCAGGGCTATAGAAAATTTTCCAAAGCCCTGGAAGAGAAGAAAAAGAGTTCTCCGTCTGAGCAACAAAACAAGCCTGTACGGGAGTTCAATAAGCCTGTGATATCTTCGAAATATCAAAAGGAAGAGACTAAACCCGTTCAGATTCCTAAAACAGGCACAGTAAAGCCACCGGCCACCCTGGAGGAATTGATCAGACAATTGTCCAATGAAAAGAGTGGCACTCCTCCTGTTAAAAAGAGGCTTGTGGAAAAATATGAGGATAAGCCTGTGGAAAATACCAGAATGACTGTCGATAACTATGTGGATGAAGAGGATCTGGCCGTGGATAAGATGGGGAAAGACAGGAAGGCCGCCGAAGATCTGAAGAAGGAGCGTCTGCAGCTTGCCGACGAACATCTGGCTCCCTATACCCTGGAATCACGCAAAAGAAGCAAATATGCAGAAATGCTCAAAGATCCTGAAAGCTTAAAAGCTGTGTTTGTGGCAGGGGAGATATTTAGAAGAAAGTTTTAAATGTTAAATTATGAATTTTGAATGATTTCATCGTGAGAGATTCTATATCATTTGAGAGGGAGATAATTTTTTCTAACGGATTTTAAAATCACATTAATCATTTAATTATTGTAATTCATAGTTTAGACAATGCTCATAAAAAAAGCGAATCAATCCGATTCGCTTTTTTTATTTGATTTCGAGCGTAGCTTAGGAAACAGCCTGCCTTAGTCTGATAATCCTGAAGAAATTCAGGACTTTGATGACCGGGTAGGTCGGATCAAATTCAAACCATTTGGCGGCAAAATTAGGTCTGCTGTAATGTTTGTGGTGATTGTTCTGAAACAGCTCTCCGCCCATCAGGAAGTCAATCGCCAGGCTGTTTTTGGATTTGTCGTTGTTGTCAAAATTCTGATACCCGTATTTATGTCCGCTCCAGTTCACGATAGCTCCGTGTACAGGGCCCATCAGGAAATGGATAGGCAGTAACAGATACAGATACCAGCAGTTTTCCGGTACAAATTTAATATAGAATAATGCATAGGCTGTCCCCCAGAGTATTCTGGAAATCCAGGCATCACCCATTTTATCAATTAAAGGCCATTTCGGGATATCCTTGCTGAATCTGTCTTCCACGGGTATCCTGTCATTCAGGTGATCATTGTATATATCCTTAGTCACGCTCATCATGCTGAATACATTCTTGTAGAAATGAGGAGAATGGGGGTCTTTAGGGGTATCGCTGTACGCATGGTGCATTCTGTGCAGAATGGCATATGCTTTTGGGTTCAGGTAAGAGGAACCCTGGCTGATATAAGTCAGGAGATAGAAGAACTTCTCCCAGAAGCCATTCATATCAAACATTTTATGCGCGCTGTAACGATGCAGGAAAAACGTCTGGCTGAACAGGGAAAGGTACCAGTGAAGTATAAAGAAAGTTAAAATGATCCACATGTTTTTTAAGTATTTAAATGTGTAAAGGGTATTGCTGCAAATTTAGCAGCCTCATTCCGTCTTTAACAACACAAATTTAAGAAAAATTCACATTAAAAGCCTTTTTTTTTAATACTGGGTCGTAGCAAAGGAAACAATATTGGCACCCATTTGTAAGGCCTTTTGCCTCAGTTCCTCAGGGTCATTATACACACTCTGATCTTCCCAGCCGTTGCCCAGATCGGTTTCATAGGTATAGAAGCAAACAAGCCTGCCTTCGTAAATTAGACCATATCCTTTAGGGGGCTTATTGTCATGCTCATGTACCTTAGGAAGGCCTTTAGGAAAGTTGTATTTCTGATGATAAATAGGGTGGGTAAAAGGAATTTCGATCAGCTCAAGCTCTGGAAAAACCTTTTTAAGCTCGGTACGGACGAATTTATCCATTCCATAATTATCATCCACATGCAGGAAGCCTCCGCCGATCAGGTAATTTCTCAAGTTCTGCGCTTCATCGGGTGAAAATATCACATTCCCATGGCCGGTCATGTGTACGAAGGGATAGGCGAACAATTCCGGACTACCCACTTCCACGACCTCTTCTTCAGGTTCAATATTGGTTTTCAGATTCAGGTTGCAGAATTTAATAAGGTTGGGCAGCGATGTTTTATTCGCATACCAGTCTCCTCCTCCATTGTATTTGAGCTTGGCAATTTTAAAGCTGGGCTGAGCGGAGGAGTGCTGGGGGCTGAGTGCTGAGTGCAGCGTGAAAATGCTTATTAGCAGGAAGAGTTTATTTAGAGTCATTGGTCAATAGTCATTAGTTTTTGTCAACGGCTTCATTCATTAATCAGGTTCAGAATATGGCAGGCTGCTATACCTGCGGTTTCTGTTCTTAAACGGCTTTCTCCTAAAGTTACAGGAATAAAGTTGCTTTTCAGTGCAAATCCGATCTCAGCAGGAGAGAAGTCACCTTCCGGACCGATCATAACACAATAGTCGCCTCCTGGCCTTAACGCATCTTTCAAATGTTTTTTTTCTCCGGCTTCCAGGTGGGCAACGAATTTCTGACTTTCCATCGTATGCGCTACAAATTCTTTTAAGGGCTGAACTTCATGGATCACCGGCAGGTAAGCTTTCACCGATTGCTTCATGGCGCTTATAGCGATTTTTTTCAGTCTTTCGGTATTCGTATGTTTTCTCTCCGAATGCTCGGTTCGTATAAGACTGATTTGATCAACTCCTAATTCAACAGCTTTCTCCACGAACCATTCCAGCCTGTCGGCATTCTTGGTGGGAGCTATCGCCATGTGTATGCTGTAATCTCTTTTCCCGAACTCTTGATTACTTTGCATGATTTCAAAGAGGCATTTTTTTGGATCTGCTTTAACGATAGCGGCTGTATAAAAACCGCCCTGTCCGTCTACAATGCTTATCTCATCTCCCTCTTTCATCCGGAGAACTCTCACGCAATGCATGGATTCTTCTTCCGAAAGCTGTCTGCCCCCTTCCGCAATTTCCGGAAGATAAAATAACTGCATCTGAATATGTATATTTGGTACGATGCAAAAATACTTACTTTCTGCACAAAATGTAAGTTGGCTGATATTTTCGCTTATAGCCGCTTTTGTTCTGATTTTCTGGTTTGCAGGCTTCGACGGGTTTTATTTTTACGACGACTATCAGTATAGTCTGGATGCTTTTCTTTTTTTTAAAGAGAAATCAGTGTCTTCGAATGATATTTTTTCTCACCGGCTGATGGTATACATTCCCGTTGCCATAGCATACCTGCTTTTTGGTGTGAATGAATTCAGCACTGTATTGTGGCCATTGCTGGTAAGTCTGGCTAGTCTCTGGCTGGTATTTTTTATTCTGAGAGGTAAGCCCTGGCAGCCGGCTTCCATTGTACTGATGGGCTTAAGCTTTTATCCTTTATTTTTCTGCAACAAACTATACCCCGATTCCATCGTTTCGTTTTTCTGCTTTCTTTCAGTCTGTATTCTCTATAAAGCTGATGAAAAGAAATACTTCGTTACAGCTTTGGCTTTTGCTCTGGCTGTTTTTTGTGCTTTTCTTTCTAAAGAAACGGTTATTTACTTTTTTCCTTTTTACCTGATTCTCTTTATTTCGGATCTCAGAAGAGGCTACAATAAAAAATTCTGGGTGTGGACATTTGTTTGGACGCTTTCCTTATCAGTAATTTATTTTGCTTTTTATAAGATCCTGACCGGTTCTTTTTTTACACGTTTTTATGCGATTGAAAACGGGCACTATGCATTTCCATTAAGCTACTATTCCA
>JBJMLY010000325.1:0-3734 GCA_045805025.1 Cytophagaceae bacterium
ACCCGGGAGAATTGCGCGGAGCTTAGGCAAGAAAGTGAAGTAACGAAGCATGACGGGCAGGCAGTACAGACCCGCAAGGTAGCAGGAACCTTTGAGGCTGGTCGAGGTAAGAGAAATGAAGTGTGAGATGGCAAGAGACAATGTGATCCTGGCGTACTACGGCGAGCTGCCCGATGAACTCGCGGAGTCGTTGGAACAACATTTGATGACATGCGAGGAGTGCCAGGAGGAGCTCAGGTCGATTCAGGCTATGGAGACTCCCCTGGCTGCTTTTCCGGTCGTGGAGCCTTCGCCCAATCTACTGGCGCAGTCGCGGATGCACCTCGACGAGGCGCTGGACGCCATTCCGCCACATGGATTCCTGACACGCCTGCGGACGAACTTCTTCTCGTGGGTCGGCCACGTGCAGAGCGCCCCCGCCCTGGCGACGCTGCTGGTCGGTGTTGGCTTTATCTGCGGAAACTTCCAGCAAAAAGGATTCGGCATACAATTCTCCGTCAACAATATTCCCTTCGATATTCCTGTAATAGGAAAGCATAACATGGAAAATGCTACCGCCGCTGCTGCGGCTGGTTCGGCTGCCGGTATATCGATCGAAGATTCGGCAAAAGCCTTAAAAACCTATGTAGGAATTTACCGGCGCACTCAACTGGTCGGTGAAAAGAATGGTGTGACCATGATCGATGATTTCGCGCATAACCCTTCCGAAGTCGCTGCTGCCATAAGGACTTGTCAACTGATAGGGAAAAGAGTATTTGCCTGGTTCCAGCCTCATGGCTACGGACCACTAAAATTCATGCACGAAGAATTGGCGGAAAAAGTAGCTGAAACACTGCGGTCGGCAGACTATCTTCTTTTGTCGGATGTATACTATGCCGGCGGTACCGTCAACAAAGAAGTGACTTCGGATGTGGTGATCGAGAAAGTAAAAGCCAAAGGGAAAAATGCGGTGCTGGTTGCCGACAGAAAAAATTTAACTGACTTTTTTCAGAAGAATACAGAGAAGGGTGATGTGATTCTGTTTATGGGAGCCAGAGATCCTTCGCTGGCAGATTTCGCGAAAGAGGTATTTGAGGGGTTGAAATAATTTGATTTGTCATGCTGAGCTTAGTCGAAGTATTTTTTCGATCAGCCGTATTCGTCGTTTAATCAGCAAGTCTTCGACTACGCTGAGACTGACATTAAACTATCTTCCCGTACAAATCAAACTCAGCAGAACCTGTGATCTTGATATTGGCAAAGCCTCCGATGCTGAGGTAAACATCTTTCGCTTCCACGAGCACTTCGTTATCCACTTCGGGTGAGTCGAATTCTGTTCGGCCGATGAAATATCCACCCTCCTTACGATCGAAGAGTACTTTAAAAATCTTGCCTTCTTTCTGCTGATTCAGCTGCAGGGAAATTCCTTCCTGAAGCTCCATGATCTTATTGGCTCTGGCTTGCTTGACTTCGGCAGGAACATCATCCTTCAGGGAATAGGAATGTGTATTTTCTTCGTGCGAATAATTAAAAACACCAAGGCGGTCAAACCTCATCTGTTCCACAAAAGAATAAAGCTCTTCGAAATCTGCCTCTGTCTCGCCGGGATGACCTGCAATTAACGTCGTACGCAATGCAATTCCAGGAACCTTTTCACGGATGGTATCGATCAGCTCAATGGTTCTGTGCTTCGTAATTCCCCGTCTCATAATTTTGAGCATATTGGAAGAAGCATGCTGCAGAGGCATATCCAGGTATTTACAGATATTCTTGCGTTCGTTGATCACATCCAGCGCATCCATGGGGAATTGTGAGGGATAGGCATACTGAAGGCGGATCCATTCCAGTCCTTCGATGTCTGACAATGTTTTCAGCAGGTCGGCCAGGTTTCTTTTTCCGTACAAATCAAGTCCGTAAAAGGTAAGATCCTGAGCGATCAGGATTAATTCTTTGGTTCCTTTTGCCACCAGCGCTTTGGCTTCCTTCACCAGATCTTCAATAGAACGGGAAACATGTTTACCTCTCATCAGAGGAATGGCGCAAAAAGAGCAAGGCCTGTCGCAACCCTCCGATATTTTAAAATACGCGAAGTGCTTTGGCGTGGTGATTAAGCGCTCACCCACCAGCTCGTGCTTATAATCCGCTTTGAATTTTTTCAGTAATTGTGGGAGCTCATTGGTACCGAAGAAAGCATCAACCAGTGGTATCTCTTTTTCAAGATCGTCTTTATAGCGGTGCGACAGGCAGCCGGTCACATAAAGCTTATCTATTTGTCCGCTTTCCTTGGCATCCGCATATCTCAGAATGGTATCGATGGATTCCTGCTTGGCGTTGTCAATAAAACCGCAGGTATTAATGATCACGACATTGGATTTATCATCCGAAGCTTCGTGAACGGCGTTAATGTTATTGCCCCTAAGCTGCGTGAGTATATTCTCGGAGTCCACCAGATTTTTGGAGCAGCCCAGCGTAACAATGTTGACCTGTGTTTTTTTGTTGCCTTTGGTTTTCATAAATGGTGCTGAGTGCTCTGTGCTGAGTGCTCAGGGTTGCTAATTAATGCTTAGACGTATCTTTTAGTTCCTTGCTTGTCAGTAGTCATTGTTCTCATGACTCATGACTCACTACTCATGACTACCTTTTAAACAGCGAATCCACAAATTCCACTTTATTAAATACCTGCAGGTCTTCTATCTTTTCGCCGACCCCAATGTATTTAACAGGAATTTTAAATTCATCGGAGATGCCGATGACAATGCCACCTTTGGCGGTTCCGTCCAGTTTGGTGATGGCGAGTGAGCTTACCTCGGTGGCTTTGGTAAATTCCCGGGCCTGAACCGCTGCATTCTGTCCCGTGCTTCCGTCCAGCACCATGAGTACTTCGTGCGGAGCTTCGGGTATAAACTTCTGAATGACCCGTTTGATCTTGGTCAATTCATTCATGAGGTTGATCTTGGTATGAAGACGACCGGCGGTATCGATGAGTACTACGTCGGCCTTCATGTCGACAGCCTGCTTTACGGCATCGAAAGCTACGGAAGCGGGATCGGTGTTCATGCCATGCGAGATCACCGGCACTCCTACCCTTTCGCCCCAAAGCTTGAGCTGATCAACGGCGGCTGCGCGGAACGTATCGCCGGCACCCAGCACTACTTTTTTTCCGGCACGATGGTATTGAGCGGCCAGCTTTCCGATGGTGGTGGTCTTTCCGACACCATTCACGCCTACGACCAGGATCACGTATGGAACATCAAGCTTCGGTATGGAAAAATCTTTGAGGTCTTCCGAGTTATTTTCGGTAAGCAACTGCGCCACTTCTTCCTTGAGGATTCTTTCCAGCTCCGACGTGCCCAGGTATTTATCGCGGGCAACCCGCTCTTCAATTCTTTTGATGATTTTTAAGGTAGTATCTACTCCTACGTCTGAAGACACCAGTACTTCTTCCAGATTATCGAGCACATCTTCATCCACGGTGGATTTTCCGGCCACGGCTTTCCCGAGCTTTGAAAAGAAGTTTTCTTTCGTCTTTTCAAGGCCTTTGTCCAGGCTTTCCTTTTTCTCCGGTGAAAATAAATCGAATAATCCCATTTGGTCTGTTAATTCACCTTAGTCATCCGATGACTTTAGATACAATCATTAAGTAGAGGTTCTGGCTGAGTCATCGGATGACTCATCTTTGCTCGACCTCTCAATTTGATATAACAAAAAAGTCCCTGAAAGGGACTTTAAATGATTCAGCAGGTCAGCTTATTTTG
>JBJMLY010000326.1:0-17498 GCA_045805025.1 Cytophagaceae bacterium
GTAGTTGTAAATCCACAGAATACCTGGGTGAACGATATCACTGTAGCCGAATTGAAAACGCTGTGGGAACCTGCCGCACAGGGAAAAATCACCAAATGGAATCAGGTAAGAGCCGACTGGCCTGCCGAAGAAATTCATTTGTTCGGAGCCGGAACTCAATCAGGAACTTTTGATTATTTCACCGAAGCCATCGTAGGCAAAGCAAAATCCTGCCGCGGTGACTATACCGCCAGCGAAGACGATAACGTCCTCGTACAAGGAATTTCTACCGATAAAAATGCCCTTGGCTTTTTCGGACTTGATTATTTCGTAGCCAATAAAGAAAAGCTGAAGCTGGTTCCTGTGGACGATATGAAAGATGAAAACGGCAAAGGTCCCGTTGCCCCTTCTGTGGAGACCGTGAAAAATGCTACGTACCAACCTCTGTCACGGCCGCTGCTGATATACATCAATAAGAAATCAAGCGAAAGAAAAGAAGTGAATGCTTTCGTTACCTATTTCCTGGATAACGCTGAAAAGCTGGTAGGCGAAGCCGGATATGTGCCGCTGACCAAGGAAATGTACGATATGGTAAAAAAGAGATACGAAGCCAAAAAATCAGGTTCGTCCTTCCTGAAATTACCTTCCGATGTGGGTATTAAAATGGAAGACGTGCTGAAAATGGAATAAAGAATTTTATCTTCGTAAATTATTGAATTACATAGGGACAGAAACACTGTCCCTATTGGCTTTTATAAGAATCAGTATGAAAGTAAAGGAAAAGATCATTGAAAGGCTTCTTTTAGTCTGCAGCCTCATTACCATTCTCACGACCGTCGGCATTATCGGGGTTTTGATTTTTGAAACCATTAATTTCTTCAGCCAGGTTTCGATCATCGACTTCCTGACCGACACGGAATGGACTCCGCTTTTCAGCCAGAAAAGATTCGGCGTGTTGCCTCTTCTCACTGGTACTTTACTTACGACGGGCATCGCCATGTTGGTCGCCGTACCGCTAGGGCTTACCATTTCAGTCTACCTGAGCGAATACGCGCCGCGCAAACTCAGAAGCGCGATCAAACCATCGCTTGAAATCCTGGCGGCCGTACCTACGGTCGTGTATGGTTATTTCGCGCTGGTTTTTGTAACGCCCATGCTGCAGCAAATTCTTCCTGCTGATTCGCTATCGGGCTTTAACGCACTGTCTGCCGGCATTGTGATGGGTATCATGATCCTTCCTTTGGTCTCTTCGCTGAGCGAAGATGCGTTGTATGCTGTGCCAAAATCATTACGAGAAGGTTCACTGGCTTTAGGATCCACCAGATTTCAAACGGCTGTGAAAGTCGTCGTGCCCGCCGCGTTTTCGGGAATTTCAGTGGCCATACTGCTGGCAGTTTCCCGGGCCATCGGTGAAACCATGATCGTAGCCATTGCCGCAGGTCAGCAGCCTCGCCTTACGATGAACCCACTCGTGCCGATTGAAACCATGACCACCTATATCGTACAGGTTTCGCAGGGTGATGTGCAGCATGACTCGGTGGAATACAGAACTATTTTTGCCGTCGGTATAAGTCTTTTTGTACTGACCTTCATTTTAAACAACATCAGCTTTTATCTGAAGAGGAAATATCAGGAGGTATATCAGTAATGGCCAAGAATAAAAAGAAATTAAAGAAAAGGATCTTCCATGGGAAGACCAAATATGAGTATCAGGATATCATATTTAAATACTTCGGATTGGCATGCACGTTCTTTGGTGTAGTTGTTCTGGTAATGCTGATGTGGAACATCATATCATCGGGCTTGTCAAGGATCAGCTGGGATTTTATAATGAATGGTCCTTCAAGAGATGCTGCAAAATCGGGCATCTTTACCGCCTGGGTCGGAACGCTCTGGATTATGGTGCTCACTTCTCTGATCGCTTTCCCCATTGGCATTGGGGCCGCTTTATACCTGGAGGAATACAATAAGAAAAGCACGCTGGCAAATATCATTGAGATCAACATCGCCAATCTGGCGGGTGTGCCTTCCATTATTTATGGACTGCTTGGTCTAGAGCTTTTCGCAAGAACATTGGGCTTGGGCGAAAGCATACTGACCGGTGCGCTGACACTATCGCTGCTGATCCTGCCGATTATTATCGTATCTACCCGGGAAGCCCTGAAAGCTGTCCCCTATTCAATCCGCGAAGCTTCGTATGCCTTGGGAGCTTCGAAATGGCAAACGATCTGGAGCCAGGTGCTACCAGCTTCCATCGGAGGAATTTTTACCGGTGTAATTCTTTCTTTGTCAAGAGCGATCGGTGAAACCGCTCCTCTCATCGTAATCGGTGCTTTAACCTTTGTTCCTTTTGCTCCCGAAAGCATTATGGATTCATTTACGGTGCTGCCCATACAGATCTATAACTGGGTATCGAGGCCCGAAAGAGCTTTTGGGGAAAATGCTGCTGCGGCAATCATTATATTGCTGGCAATTACCTTCTTTATGAACGGTATCGGCGTCTACATCAGGCATACATGGCAGAAAAAGATCAAATGGTAAAAGAATAGCCGTGTTAAGTTTTTGAAAATTTTACATCAACAAAAGTGCGGACAGGTGATAATGTAAAATTATTTTGCTAAAATTAAGTATTAAAGAATAAGTCCATGAAGGTCGAAGCGAAGAATGTCAACGTATACTACGGGCCGGATCACGTATTGAAAGATGTTTCTCTGAACATCAAAAAAAATACAGTGACTGCTCTGATAGGCCCTTCCGGCTGCGGCAAATCTACGTTCCTCCGCTGTTTTAACAGGATGAACGATCTGATCGAGAATGCCCGGGTGGAAGGTGAGATCCTGATCGAGGGAGTGAATATCTATTCCGATAAAATTAACGTCAACGAGCTTCGGAAAACGGTAGGAATGGTTTTTCAGAAGCCCAATCCATTTCCAAAGTCCATCTTTGAAAATGTGGCCTATGGAATGCGGGTGAACGGGATCAGCAATAAAAAAGTGATTGAGGAGAAGGTCGAGCTTTCACTGAAACAGGCGGCCTTGTGGGAAGAAGTGAAAGACAAGCTTAAAAAATCGGCCTTTGCTTTATCCGGAGGTCAGCAGCAACGGCTTTGCATTGCAAGAGCCCTTGCCATTGAGCCATCCGTTGTACTGATGGATGAGCCGGCTTCGGCGCTCGATCCGATCTCGTCCGTGAAAATTGAAGAGCTCATTTATCAGCTGAAAGCGAACTACACGATCCTGATCGTGACGCACAACATGCAGCAGGCATCCAGGACAAGCGACAAGACCGCTTTCTTTTACCTGGGTGAACTGGTGGAATACGATGATACCAGAACGGTGTTTACCAATCCTAAAAAGGAAAAGACACAACGGTACATAACGGGCCGTTTCGGTTGAAAAACAAATTATACTTTTATCCGTTAAAAACTTCACAATGAATCTACTGGAAACTGAACTGGGTGAATTAAAAGGAGACCTCCTTGACATGACCGTGCTCGTCAAAGGGCAGCTGGACAAAGCAATAGCCGCTTTCTATACGTTTGATAAGGATCTTGCCAAAGAGGTCATGAAGAACGAGAAACGTGTAAATGCCAGCGAGCTTAAGATCGACAGCAAGGGAGAGCATATCCTGGCTTTGTTCAATCCGGTAGCGATCGACCTTCGTTTCGTGGTGGCTTCCCTTAAAATGGTTTCGGACCTGGAACGTATCGGTGACAATGCCAAAGGAATTTCCCAGTACATCATCCGCTGCGAACAACCATACGATAAGGACCTCATCGAAAAGCTGCGTTTCAAGACCATGACGGACACCGCTCTTGAAATGCTTTCTATTCTTTCGGATTCTTTTGAAAGCGATAATACCAAACTTGCCCGCACCATTTTTTCAAAAGATGAGGTGCTGGATGAGATCAATGTGAACGCCAATCACATTATTACGGAATACCTTCGGGTCAATAACGACCCTGAAAAAATATTGCAGGCACTATACCTGCTGACCATCATCCGTAAAATGGAAAGGGTAGGAGATTATACCACGAATATTTCGGAAGAGATCATTTTCTATGTCAAGGCCAAAGTGCTGAGACATAAGAGAAAGAACAAATAGACGATTTCCGGGGCCTTTACGTTATGGATGTTCAGGGTTCATGAGAAAAATTTTCATTGCATTTCTATTGATTGTTTCCAAAGTAGCGGCGCAAACCACCGTTAGCGATTCCGCGCAGGTGCATCACGACTACCAGCCCAATGCCTGGAATTTTTCACTCCGCACCGAATGCTATCTGACAAAGGGCAGCTACTTTTTTGCCGAAGGCTTGTACAAAGCATCCAGGACTTACTATTCCACCAGTGAAGTTTTTAAAGAATACCTCTGGGTGGGCTATGAGCAGAAGGCTTCCGAAAAATGGTACCTGGGAATTTCAGGGCGGGCACTTAAGTATGCCAATGAGCAATCCTTTATCGCGAGGATTAATATAAGTCACCGCGGGCACCTTGGTAAGATTGGCTTTCTCAAGGAACTGAGCTTTGACCAGATCTCCATGAAAAACAAGCAGAACTATGCAAGGGCTGGTTTTACGCTGGGTTTTTATAAAGCCATTCCTTGCGGAAAGCTGACCGTGCTTCCTGTGCTCTCCTACAAAGCAATGGAAATCTTTGACCTGAAAAATCCCAATAGTTTTTTTAAGAACAGACGAATTGATCTGAGCCGATTACGATTGGATGTTTATGTATACGCTAAAAGAAATTTTTACCTGGGGCTCTATGCCATGCGGGAAACGGATTTTTACTATGCCCTTGGCTACAGCGTACCCGATCCTTTGAATCCTTCCGTTATTTTATATTCTGTTCCCGATTATAAGGTTAACCGGGTTACGCCGGTATTCGGTTGTTCCCTTAATTATATCCTGAAGCCGGAAAACAATACTGCATCCATCCCCGGCCTGCCTCTGCGCTAACATTTTAACATTAATCCTTATTACAGGTTATTTGTAGTAAGGATATTTTTAAACCTGTCACCATGGATAACAAATTTTTAAATTTTTTCAAATTCGACGGTATTCTGGATGTGGTCAAAGGCTATGTGGATGCCAAAATTCAGCTGGTCAAGCTCGACATCAAGGAAAAAGCTTCGAAAGTCATCACCACCCTGCTGTTCATGGTGCTCTTGCTTTTTTCATTTCTAATGATGGTGGTGTTCGGAAGTCTGGCCCTGGGGCATTACCTGAATACCTTATTTCATAGCGAATACCTTGGTTTTGTTGTGCTGGCCCTGTTCTTTTTCATGATTGTGCTGATCATGGCTTTCAATGTGACCAAAGGCTTTTTGCATAAAAAGATCAGGAATATGCTGCTGGAGATTATGAGCGGCAAAAAAAAATAAGAGAGATTTTATTAATATAAATAATTGATAATTAAGTGTATGCAATAAAGACAATCTGAAAGAATAGCTGTAATAAATTACCTAAATCCATGAAAGAGAATATAGAGACAAGGATGATGAATGAAAGGCTTCAGCTGGAAGCACAACTTAATGCACATTCATCTGCTGTGGGAGACAGATCCAAAAGTGCAGGCACTGCTGCATTGATTGTTGGAGGTATACTGGTTCTTGGCTATATTGTAGGAAGAAAACTGTTTTTTTCAAACAAAAAGGGGGAAACGCTTCCATCAGAACCTTCAACACATCTGATGATTAAAGCTCCCCGGGAGGAATCGGTGATCGTCAGAATGATCAGGGAACAAATGACCCTGTTTCTGATCGCAGTTCTCAAAGAGAGATTAGCCGCATATATAAATGCGGATGAGCATAAAAAATGAATTTTTTGTATTCCGATTTACTGGAGAAAAAGAGAAACGGTCAGAAATCCTTCGCCGTTTTGCTGGACCCCGACAAGCTGGACGCTGAATCCTGCATCAGGCTTGTAAATATGGGCGTTGAAAGTAAAATCGATTATTTTTTTGTGGGCGGAAGTCTTCTTACAGACAATAACCTTCATACCATTGTCAAAGCAGTCAAGGATCATTCGGATATTCCCGCCGTCCTGTTTCCAGGCAATTATCTTCAGATCGATGAAAGCGCGGATGCCATTCTGCTCCTGTCGCTGATATCGGGGAGGAATCCTGATTACCTGATTGGTCAGCATGTGACGGCGGCACCCTTGCTGAAAAAGAGCAGGCTTGAAATCGTTTCTACAGGGTATATTCTGGTCGACTGCGGAAGACAGACCACCGTTTCCTACATCAGCAATACCACTCCGATTCCTTACGACAAACCTTCTGTTGCGGCTTGTACCGCCATGGCTGGCGAAATGCTTGGTCTCAAACTTTTATACCTTGACGGAGGCAGCGGCGCTCTCAACCCGGTAAGTCCGAAAATGATTGCTGCCGTAAGGAAGCTGACAGACATTCCTTTGGTGGTGGGGGGAGGGATTAATTCCTCTCAGAAAGCACTGGATGCCTTTTCCGCCGGTGCCGATCTTGTTGTAGTCGGAAACGGTATTGAAAAGGATCCGAAGCTTCTGGTTGAGATTTCAGAAAAAGTACATGAGATCAACAGAAAGCTGATCCGCAAGTAAGCACCTCTGTTTGAGTAGGGCATTCTTTTTGCGTATAGTTTCCAATAAGCCATAAATACAATTCCTATGAACCGATCCCGGACTAATTTATTTCTGTTCGCAGCATTGCTGATTTTTCTGTGCGGTAGTTTATCGTGCTCCAGGTACCGGCAAGTTTCCATATCCTACAAAGATTTTCTGGAATCAGATTCCGTAAAGGCTGGTGAAATTTATGTCAGCGACGGAATTCATCTTTACAGATTGAACCATGCTGAGATATCCGGAGACAGCATAGAGGGAGAGATTGTTCCTGAACCGGCCGGGGCAGCGGATAAAAGATTTTCAGTGAAAGAAGAAAAGGAAACAGCGGCACCCCGGATAATTTTGTATACGCGCACTCCGCTGAATATAGAAGCGGACCGGGGAGTAGCACTTCCTGCGGATAAATCGGTAAAACTGGGTCGCAACGAAATTTTTAAAATAAAATCGTTAAGACCGGGAGAAAAGGGAATGGTCATCTTTCTGATTTTTTTAGTTCTGGTACTTACCATCATCGCCGGAATGATTTACCTTGTTTTGTCTGTACTTTCGGCTGCCAGCAGCAGTTCAAGCAATTCGGGAAGCAGCAGTAGCAGCAATAACAACAGTGCCTGCTATATAGCTACCATGGTCTATGGCGACTGTGATGCGCCGGAAGTGCTCGTCTTACGACGTTTCAGGGATGAAGTATTATCCCGCACAGTAGCGGGAAGGCTTTTTATCCAAACGTATTACAAATGGTCCCCAGCCTTCGTGGAAAGATTCAGGCACTCGAAAAAAGTAAACAGATACATCAGGATCGTTCTCGATACGGTGATCAAAAGGATCGCCTGAATGAGGGGCAATAAAAAAGGCTCAATTGATTGAGCCTTTTTTATTGGATTATGATAAGCTGATTTTAAATGTTCATCAGCGATTCTCTTCTTCTCATTTTTCCTGCCGGAATACCGAACATCATCTTAAATCTTCTGCAGAAATAAGCTGTGTCCTTATAACCTACTTCTCTTCCGATCTCACGGATGCTTTTCTTGGAAGTACGCAGCAGGTTTACCGCCATTTCCATGCGCTGATACTCGATGTAGTCCTGAGGATTGATACCGGTCAGCATTTTGAAATACTGTCCTACGTAATCTTCTGAAACGTTGGCTACGTTGGCCAGTACTTTATTGGAAAGGTCGCCGCCAAGATTTTTCTTGATGAAGGCGAATATATCGATCAGTCTAGGATCTTTGAAATAAGTGCTGTTGGTAGCCAGCTGCTCGACAAAAAGACGTTTGTTCAGGATAAAGCGAACGATCTCCACCACAATTCTTTCTGTATTCAGCTTAATCACGCGGTCTTTGCCGGCAAGTTCGGAAAGTTCTTCTTTCACCGTTTCGATGATAATTTCTGCCAGCTGATCGGTTTTGGAGATCACGAAAGCAGGGATATCAAGGGAAGCGAAGAAGTTAACGGAGTCAAAGACTTTCGCTTCAAACGTGATGTAGCTGAAAGAATCCTGCATCTGGCCGATTTGATCGCGTTCTGTGTTCGAGAAAAGGAACTTATCTCTGTTATTAAGCAGATCTTCGTTGGTAAGCTTTACAGGGTTGTTTTTTCCGTAGGTGATGGAAACAAGACGTCCGCCAGGAATAAAGAGCATATCGCCCTCTGCCAGCTTCTGCTTGTCATCCCCATAGGAGATCTCTCCTTTGTGCAAAAGGATGATTGTATTCCCTACATCGTAGAAATTTTCTACAGTGAGAGGCTGTAAAATCTTAATGTTTTTGGACTTAATGAATCTTACACCTAAGGATTCAATTATTTTATTGTAATCTTCCATTGCCGTACAAAGCGAAAATAAGAATAAAAATTACCTGTCTATTTTAAATATTTGAGCAAAGCTAATATATAAAAATAAGAATATCAAGCCATTTATTCCTAGAAAAATGGTAAGAAAATTATATTCCTCTAAAAATTAAAAAGTTAAAGAGGCAATTCAATAATATTATTTTTTCAATAAATGCCTTGAAATGACAATTTTTTGGATTTCTGAAGTGCCTTCGTAAATCTGGGTAATCTTGGCATCCCGCATAAGACGTTCTACATGAAACTCCTTTACATAGCCATAGCCGCCATGTATCTGGACGGCTTCAATAGTGACGTCCATCGCTGTTTTAGAGGCATAAAGCTTGGCCATAGCGCTGGCCTGGGCATAATCCAGGTGCTGGTCCTTCAGTCTGGCGGCTTTCAGGCAAAGCAGGCGGGCTGCTTCTATGCGGGTAGCCATATCAGCCAGCTTGAATTGCACGTCCTGATGCTGAAAAAGCTCTTTTCCGAACGCTTTACGCTCCTGCGAATATTTAAGAGCGAGTTCATAGGCTCCGGAAGCTATTCCCAGAGCCTGGGAGGCAATTCCGATTCTTCCGCCGTTGAGCGTATTCATGGCGAAGGTAAAGCCGAAACCATCTTCTCCTATGCGGTTTTCCTTAGGTACCTTTACATTGCTGAACATCAGGGAATGTGTGTCGCTGCCCCGGATGCCAAGCTTATTCTCTTTTTTCCCTACTACAAAGCCGGGCATTCCCTTTTCTACGATCAGGGCATTGATCCCTTTATGTCCTTTGTCAGGGTGGGTTTGGGCAATGACCAGGTAAACGGAGGCCGAACTTCCATTCGTTATCCAGTTCTTGGTCCCGTTTAGCAAATAGTGATCTCCTTTATCTTCCGCCGTTGTTCTTTGCGAAGTAGCATCCGACCCGGCTTCGGGTTCAGAGAGACAGAAGGCTCCAATGATTTCCCCACTGGCGATACGGCTCAGGTATTTCTTCTTCTGTTCTTCCGTACCGTAGGTCTCAAGTCCCCAGCAAACCAGGGAATTATTGACCGACATGCAGACCGAAACGGAAGCATCTATTTTGGAAATTTCCTCCATGGCCAGCACATAGGAAACGCAGTCCATGCCGCTTCCACCGTATTTTTGGTCCACCATCATGCCCAGAAAACCGAGCTGCCCCAATTTTTTGATCTGCTCCGCCGGAAATTTCTGATGTTCGTCCCGTTCGATGACTCCAGGCAGCAATTCGCTGACGGCAAAATCACGGGCTGCATCTCTTACGGCTATTTGTTCTTCGCTCAGTTGAAAATCCACGGTTGTTGAATTTTAAATGTTGAATGTTAAATTTTAAATGAAAGATAATAATAAGAATTTTAAATCCTGAATCTTAGGCGGCTAAATAAAAATGAGACTCTTGTGCGGAGTCTCATTTAAAATTTAACATTTAAAATTCAACATTAGTCTCAGTCTCTTCTTCCCATCAGCAGGGAAACATAGTAGAGAAGTGTAGCCAGAGAACCTAAGGCGGCGACCACATAGGTCATGGCAGCCCACCATAAAGCGTCTTTGGACATTTCATGTTCCTGGCTTGTAACAATGCCACGGCTGTCGATCCATTGCAGGGCACGGCGGCTGGCGTCAAATTCAACAGGAAGCGTTATGAAACTGAAAAGCGTGGTAGCGGCAAATAAAGCGACCCCGATTTCCAGTGGTACAGGGGTAGAGTTTAACATGAATATTCCGATCAGGATAATCCATTGCATCCAGCCTGATGTAAAGCTTACGATTGGCACCAGGGCAGATCTCATTTTAAGGAACCCATAGGCTTCGGCATGCTGAACGGCATGACCGCATTCGTGTGCTGCCACGGCAGCCGCAGCCGCATTTCTTCCTTCGTAAACTTCCGCGCTCAGATTAACCGTTTTTTCTACGGGATGATAGTGGTCCGTTAAATGTCCCGCTACGGAAATGACTTTTACATCGTAGATCCCATGATCCGCGAGCATTTTTTCAGCGATTTCCTTGCCGCTCATATTGGAGCGGATAGGAGTGTCTGAATATTTTCTGAATTTGCTTTTCAATACCTGACTTACCACCAGGCTGATGATCATAAACAGAATACCGATTATGTATGCACCTAACATCGTTTTATTGGTTTTTAATTTTTGAAATAATATTGCTTGTTGAATACCCTTTAACAAGAGAAACGGTTTTCACAGTTCCTCCATTATTGATAACAACATCCGCGCCAACGATATCTGACAGGCTATAATCGTCACCTTTGACCAAAATGTCAGGTTTCAGGTATGAAATAAGGTCATAAGGGGTTTCTTCATCGAATAAAATGACAGCATCTACAAAAGCCAGGGCTGCAATAACCCTTGCCCGGGAATTCTGGTCGGTAATAGGTCTGTCAGGTCCTTTGATTCTGCTGATCGACTTGTCAGTATTCAGGCCTAGTACAAGCTTGTCTCCGAGGTTTCTGGCTTTTTCCAGGTAATCGACGTGCCCAAGGTGCAGAATGTCGAAGCAGCCGTTGGTAAAAACAACTTTCCCGTTTTTTTTCCATTCATTTACCAGCGGTAAAGCCTTTTCTTTACTGAGGATTTTATCGGAAGTCATCTTTATAGCTATTTAGTTTGGCTTTTAAATTTTCTCGCAAGGAATAAACAGATCAGCAGCGATATAAGTCCTACGACAACGATGGTCATTAATTGAGAAGTATGAATAACAAATGCGTAGGCGACACCATCGTCTTTAGTAAGCCCGTAAAATAATTGAAGCGCTCCGGCTACCATCAGGTGAAAAGGACCTATGCCACCGGATGCCGGAGCGGACATTCCGAGTCCTCCGACAATCAGAATAACCAGGCCGGCCAGAGGTCCAAGGCCAGAGGTTGCCGGCAAGGAAAAGAAGATCAGGTAGGTCATAAAATAATAGCAGGTCCAGATGATAAAGGTATGAAGCAGGAAAGTCCATTTGCGCTCCATGCTTTTGATACTGATAACTCCCTGCCATAAACCTGTCAGGAACTCTTTGACTTTTCCATAAAATGTCGAAGCCATGATTTTTTTTCGAAGAATATAAAGAACGATAACAGCCACGAGAAGAACCAGCATGACAGCAATGAAAGCATAGTTCGTAGCGATCTTTTCGGAAGCTTTTTCATCGGCCACAAAGATTTTTTTGATCAGCAGCGAGAAACGGTCAAACTCCATCAGCAGGGAAACGCCGATCAGCGTAAGCAGACAAAGAAAGTCGAAAGCTCTTTCAGCGACCACCGTTCCAAAAGCTGTTTTAAACGGAACCCGGTCTATCCAGCCAAGAACAAGGCATCGGAGAAATTCGCCCATTCTTGGAATGAAAATATTGCCAAAATAGCCTACCATGACGGCCAGAAAAGTTTTGCCTACAGATGGTTTATATCCAAGAGGTTCCATCAGTAAGTTCCAGCGGTAAGCCCGGCTCAGGTGAGCGCCCAGGGAAATTGCAATCGTAATAGCTACCCAGGTATAGTCTGCTGTCTGAAGATTACTTTTTACTTTCGAAAAGTCGATAATGGTCGACATATACCAAAGCAATAACCCGGTTACAATTAAGGGAATAATAATTTTAAGAGCAGTCTTAAGAATGGAGGACATTAATTAATCGATCAGGTTATTACTATCAGGGAAAATCAGGAAGGGCTTCCATTTTTTAGCTTCTTCAAAATCCATGCTGGCATATGAGATTACAATGACAATGTCACCGACCTGCACTTTTCTGGCAGCAGGGCCATTCAGACAAATCGTGCCTGTTTTACGCGGACCTTTTATGACATAAGTTTCAAAACGTTCGCCGTTGTTGACATTTACGATCTGCACTTTTTCATGCTCAATAATATTGGCGGCATCCATCAGGTCTTCATCAATGGTAATACTGCCTACATAATGCAGTTCTGCCTGTGTTACCTTAACCCGGTGAATTTTTGATTTTAAAATCTGAATCTGCATTCTCTGAATTCATTTCCCGGCAATGCGGCCTGTACTTTGATTTTCAGGACCCCGCAAACCGGCTATTTAATTGTTAAAACAGTCTGTAAACCTACGAAATTAAACCCGGATTTCTTTCAGGTTAAAAGCAGATTGTCGATAAGCCTCACTCCATCCAGGTGGGCTGCGATACACAAGGCAATCTCTTTGTGTTCTTTAACATGGCTGAGCGGCAACAAAGTTTCGCTGTCCGCAATTTCGAAGTATTCCAGTTCAAGTTCCGGCACGCTGGAAACGAATTCCTTTACTTTTTCTTTTACCCGATCCGGCGATTCGTTCCGGATAAGCAGGGCACCGAGATCCAGTGCTTCTTTAATTCTGGGCGCTGTTTTCCTTTTTTCCGGGCTGAGCCTCATATTTCTCGAAGACATGGCCAATCCGTCTGTTTCGCGTACAATAGGGCATGCAGTAAGCCTGATCTGGAAAGAAAGGTCTTTAACCATCTGGCGGATAATCAGAAACTGCTGCAGGTCTTTTTGTCCGAAATAGGCATTGTCGGGTTGAACCAGGTTGAAGAGCTTGGCTACGACAATAGCCACCCCGTTAAAATGACCGGGCCTGTATTTCCCTTCCATCACCGTCTCCAGAGGGCCAAAATTAATGTTTATCAGGGGTTTATTCGGATACATAAGCTCCCGGGAAGGGGTAAAAACCACGTTGCAACCCGATTTTTCAAGTATTTCCAGGTCTTTTTCGAGCGTTTTAGGATATTTTTCAAGATCCGAAGCGTTATTAAACTGGATCGGATTAACGAAAATGCTTCCGATGGTTACGTCGTTTTCGGAGGCTGAAATTTCAAAAAGAGAGGCATGACCCTGGTGAAGTGCCCCCATGGTTGGTACCAGGCCACTTTTTAGGTGTTTAGCCTTATAATTTTTTAGTAAGGAGGCGAGTTCCGAAGGATCCTGAATGATTGTCATAGAATGCGTAAAACTCGCTAAAATCGGGGGAATTTAATAACTATTCATGGGAATCTGGTAAATTTTACGTATCTTTGTAATCCCATTAACAGGTATTGTTAGAAACAAATCAGCTCACATATGTCAAAACTTCGAATCCTTTATGTTGCGAGTGAAATAAATCCCTTCCTGCAAACAACTCAGGTAGCGGATTTTGTAAGGAAACTTCCACAAGCTATGCAGGAGATGGGGATGGAAATAAGAATACTGGTTCCCAGGTTTGGATTGATCAATGAGAGAAAAAACAGGTTGCATGAGGTAGTAAGGTTGTCGGGTATTAATATTCTGGTGGGGGAGGAAGAAAAACCCCTGATTATCAAGGTGGCTTCTATTCCGAATGCCAAGCTTCAGGTATATTTTATCGATAACGAGGATTATTTCCAGAGAAAATCTGTATTCGTTGATAAGGATAATAAATTCCATTCCGATAATGATGAAAGGGCGATCTTCTTCTGCAAGGGCGTTCTTGAAACCGTGAAAAAACTCGGTTGGGCTCCCGATATCGTTCACTGCAACGACTGGATGACCAGCCTCATACCATTATACCTGAAAACACGTTATAAGCTGGATCCTGTTTACAAGGATGCTAAAACCGTATTTACTGTTTATAATAATACATTTACCCATAAATTCGACAAAACCCTGATTCAGAAGGCAAAGATGATCGATATCGAGGAAGGTATGCTGTCGAATCTGAAATCGGCCGATTTTGAAGGCTTTGTGAAGATCGGAATCGAGTATGCCGATGCGGTAATCAAGGCTGGTGATAAATACAGCGACAGTCTGAACAAACTGTTCAAATCTCTTGATAAGAATAAGAAACTGAGCAGTATTGAAGAAGACGACGAAAATTTTGCGGATTCCTATTTCAATTTCTATAACGAACTTGCAGGCTAAAATATACGGGCTGCCGCTCCTGGCAGCCCTTTTTCTCTTCTCTTGTAAAGATCCCGCCAAGCTGGGTAAAGATCTTAATCCTACCGATCATCCGGTGAATGTGTTTTTTACCGATACCATGCAGGCAAAAACTGCCGCTGTACTGATCGATGACTCCATCGTTACCTCCAATACACGTTTCCTGTTTGCCGGCGTTTACGAGGATCCGAAATTCGGGAAAGTGACTTCAGAAGCTTATACTCAATACAGGCTTAAAAATGAAAACACTTCTACAGCCGGGGGGACATGCGACTCAGTTGTTCTGGAACTCGCATACGGATATTATACCTACGATCCTTATACAGCCTGTAGCGGAAACTTTAAAAATATTCCTCCGTTCGGTGTTTATAAACTGGGAAGCGCTATTCCCGGTACTCATATCTATGGCAAAAGCCCGGCAATGGCATTGTCGTCTGCTGACAGGATTGATACCAATAATACTTCTACATTTAATATAAATCCCATATATGGGGATTTAAAGGGTGTGCTGAGAATACATCTGAAAAACACATTCGGGCAGGATATTCTCGATTTTAATGGAGCAGGGACAACCAACGCTACCTTACTCAGCAATTTCAATTATAATGGCATAGGTCTCCGATCAACCGATACCACCAACCCATCGGCTTTGCTGGCTTTCGATGTAGCAAGAACAGCCCCGCAGTCGAGAATTATTATTTATTATAAAGGAGCCGATCTCCTTCCTAATACATGCGAACTGTTTATTAATACGGACTGCCACAGGGCATCTAAGTATACTTTTACAAGAGGGACAGGAACAGGTGCTATAACTAGTCTTTCATCCGCACCCTACAGTACCGTCGATCTTACCTTGAGCAACGAGACCGTATACATTCAGGGAGGTTCGGGCATCCGGACCCAAATCTCATTTCCGGGTGTAGAGGAAATCAGGAAGAAAGGAAATATTCTGATTAATAAGGCGGAACTCTTTATTCCCGTAGAAGATATTTATGCAGAGAAGTACAACCCGCCCAAACTGGTCCTTTATCAGGATTCATTAGGCAAGATCATGAAAGATACCAACAATGCGGATGTCTTTGTTCAGCTTGACGGATTAAGTGTATTCAACAATACCAGCCCGGCTATTGTATTTTATAATCCGGCAAAAAAAGGATATACCTTTGCTCTTACTTCCTATATGCAGGCGGTGATGCTGGGTAAAAAGAAAGCCAAGTTTATTCTTTCCGCCAGTCCGGCAGGAGTAATTTTTTACGATGCGGCTTTTAATGCTATTCCCTCCCCCGCGTGGAACAGTTTTCCTACCTACCGTGTTGTGGGAGGAAGTATTTCCCAGCCAGTTAAGCTGAGGATTTACTATACAGTGGCCAAGTAATAAAACAACTATTGCCTTATTTGAGTTACTTACTATATATATTCAAAATATTTAACCAAAATTATTACTAACCTTATTTTGTCAGCATATGTGTGGAATTGTAGCTTATATAGGTAATCAGGAAGCATGTCCTTTAATCATAAAAGGATTAAAGCGCCTGGAATACAGAGGATATGACAGTGCGGGTATCGCTCTGATCAATAACGGCGATCTTAATGTATATAAGAAAAAAGGAAAAGTTACCGAACTGGAAGGTGTCCTGAAAGGTCAGAATGTTCAAAGTCATATCGGGATCGGCCATACAAGATGGGCTACCCATGGTGAGCCGAACGACCGTAATGCACACCCTCATTTGTCTTCCAGCGGCGAACTTGCGATCATCCATAATGGAATTATCGAAAATTACGCAGCCCTGAAACAGGATCTCATGATCCGCGGACATAAATTTTCGAGCGATACCGACTCAGAAGTATTTATCCATTTCATTGAAGACATCAAACAGAATAACGACTGCTCTCTGGAAGAAGCGGTAAGACTGGCTTTGACCAAAGTGATAGGTGCTTATGCCATTGTTATTCTTTCCAAAAACGAGCCCAATCAGCTCATTGCTGCCAGAAAAGGAAGCCCGCTGGTAATCGGTCTTGGTAAAGGAGAATTTTTCCTTGCTTCCGATGCTACCCCGATCATTGAATATACCGACGAAGTAGTTTATCTGAACGACTACGAGATTGCGGTTATTAAAGACAGCAAGCTGAGCATCAGAAATATTGAAGACGTACCTACCACTCCTTACATTCAAAAGCTTGATCTTGAGCTTGAGTCTATCGAGAAAGGCGGATATGAGCACTTCATGCTGAAAGAAATCATGGAGCAGCCTAAATCCATTACCGATTGTATGAGAGGCCGTGTACTGGCCGATCAGGGCATCGTAAAGCTGGGTGGCTTGCGTCAATATCTTAATAAACTGGTGAATGCCGACAGGATCATTATTGTAGCCTGCGGTACTTCATGGCATGCCGGACTGGTCGCCGAATACCTTTTTGAAGATCTGGCAAGAATTCCTGTGGAAGTAGAATATGCTTCGGAATTCCGTTACAGAAATCCTGTGATCAAGGAAGGTGATGTGGTAATTGCTATATCACAATCAGGAGAAACTGCAGATACACTCGCGGCTATTGAGCTTGCCAAAGCGAAAGGTGCCGTAATCTTCGGGTTATGTAACGCAGTGGGCTCTTCCATCGCGAGAGCATCGCATGAGGGGGCATACCTGCATGCCGGTCCTGAGATAGGAGTAGCCAGCACCAAGGCCTTTACAGCACAGGTGACCCTTCTGTCCATGATGGCTATGATCGTCGGACATAAGAAAGGTTCTATCAGTGATGATAAATACCATCAGATGCTGGTGGACCTTGAAAATATGCCGGCAAAGGTAGAGAGAACGCTGAAGCTGAACGATCAGATCAAATACATCTCCGAGCAGTTTAAAAATTCAGAACATATGATGTTCCTGGGAAGAGGTTATAATTTCCCTGTAGCGCTCGAAGGTGCTCTGAAGGTAAAAGAAATTTCCTACATCCATGCAGAAGGTTATCCTGCTGCTGAAATGAAACACGGACCGATCGCGCTGATCGATGACCAGATGCCGGTTGTATTCATCGCTACAAAGGATAACTCGTATGAAAAAGTAGTTTCCAATATTCAGGAAGTAAAAGCAAGAAAAGGCAGAGTAATTGCCATCGTTACCGAAGGCGACGAGCATGTAGCTAAGATGGCGGAATTCGTCATCGAGGTGCCTAATACCAACGAAATTCTGATGCCATTGCTTTCTGTA
>JBJMLY010000327.1:0-6019 GCA_045805025.1 Cytophagaceae bacterium
ATGGGTAGTATGTTCAGGTAATGAACATGACAGATGTTCGGCAGCAAATGATGCAATGCATGGGCGTTGAAACCGCCAAGGGTCCAGTTGAAAAAAGTACTGTCTGCATTGTAGTCAACCGATGTGCACATCTGCAATTTAGGCCAGCTCATCGCTAATTTATTATTCTTGTCCGGGACAGGGTGTTCTACAAAGTCCGACAAATGGGAAACCCCTAAAACACCTACGAAGATGATGGAGACGATGAAATGGTTTAGCAGGAAAGCGAGCAGCACGGTTGTCCATCCGAATGGCAGCAGATAAGCAGGTAGGATGATCATGTACCCGATATAAAGAAGTTTATAGATCACCAGCTTGAAAATTTCAATTCCGGGAATTTCTATTTTGATGGTCCGGCTTGAATAGTTAAAAAGCATCAGCGCTTCCCGGAAGAAAAACCAGTTGATGGAATAGAACAAATACAGGAATGGGGCATAGAGGTATTGATACCGGTGAAACCATCTTAATTTCTGGTTTTCTGTCATCCGGAATAAAGGGTTATTTAAGACGTCGATATCGCTGCCTTCTATATTCGTATAAAGGTGATGAGATTCGTTGTGATTTTTTCCCCACACATAAGCGTTGTTTCCCTGCAGGTTAAAACTGATGGAGAATAAAACCTTATTCCAGAATTTACTTTTTACCGCTACTCCGTGAGCGGCGTCGTGTGAAATATTAAATGCAGTCAGCAGTATGGAAACTCCCAGCAGAAGGTAACATGAGAAAAAGCCCAATGTCATTGTGCTCGTAATCATCAGCCAGTAGAACAAGACATCCAGGCCGAAGTAAAGGGCGATTTTGAACAGCATGGTTTTGTTGCCGGTCCTGGCAGTACCATTTTCCGAGAAATACTTTTCTGTTCTCTGAAGCAGTTCTTTGTAAAATCCCGAACCTTCGTCTTTGATAAATTTCAGTTTCTTCATAATGAATTTATTATATTTAAGCGTCATGCGAGGCAAGTGAGTGTTGATTAAAAGAGAGCGTATGAAATTTGCACTCAGTTGCCAAACGAGAGGCCGAAGCAATCTCAACCGGAAAGTACTTTAGCCAACGGATTGCTTCGGCCTACCTTTAAAAAAGCATGAAAATGGTTTTACTTTTTCTCCTTTAAATGAAATGTCCTTGCCTCGCAATGACGATTAGATCGAAGGCTCGGAACCTTTTGATTCCATCTGCTGGCTGTCCCGCGTATTTTTCTGAACGGCGATGGCGGCAAACATGCTCAGCATAAAAGACATGCTGTAAAATCCTTTTTCGCTGCGCATTAATTCGGCATTCCATAAACCGACAATGAGAAGCACCAGGGCAAGGACGGTCGAAAACCAACTCAGTCCATAGTAGATGCCGGTTACAGGAACTCCGTCAAGCTGGTCGCGCACACTTTTCTGAAGAGAGATGGCGGAGAACAGTCCGTACATGAGCACGGTAAAATAGTATCCTTTCTCATTGAGCTGCATTTCAGCGTTCCATAGTCCGATAATATAAGCGGCAATACCTGTGAGGAGCGTAGCCCATGAGGCTGCTATAAAAGCATTTGAAGGTTTCTGATTCATAGTTTTAAATGTTGTTATGAATCAAAAGTATGAGATGGACCAATGATTTCTTTTGACAATTGTCAAAAAAGGAATTTTAAACCTGTCCGCGGATTCTGCTAAGGGTTTCCTGGCTGATGCCAAGGTAAGAGGCGATTTGCCCGAGCGAAATTCGTTGAAGTATATGGGGAGAAGCCAGCATCAGCTCTTCGTAGCGTTCTTTGGCGGTTTTAAATTGTAAGGCCATGATGCGCTCTTCAAGTTTTATATAATATTGTTCCTGAATGATCCGCACCATTCGCTCCAGGTCTCTGTGCTTGTTCATTAATTCCTGCAGGTCGTCATAGCTGACAGACCATAAAACCGCGTCTTCCAGTACCTGCAGATTTTCAATACCGGGATTGCGGGAGATAAAGCTGTAGAAAGAAGTGGTGAAATTATTTTCAAAGCCCAGCCAATGCGTTACTTCTTTGCCGTCCAGGTTATAAAATTTCCGCAGACAGCCTTTTTCAAGAAAATACAATTGGCTGCATACGGCCCCTTCTTTCACCAGCAAAGAATTTCTCGGCAGCTCCAGTTTTTTCAGCTGTTTGCCCAGCTCTTTCCGGGCGGTGACAGAAATGGGATGATATTGCGCTATGCAATCAAATAATGTATCCATTGTCAGTTATAAACTAAGCCAAGTTATGAAATTTTTTTAGTGCGTGAGAGTTGAAATCCAATACTGTACTTTTTTAGACCTAGGATTTGAACAGAGTAAATAATAAATTGTAGTTAAACCGGCTGACTAGTAAGGTCCCGGGTGAAGCGACTTTCAGACCATAAAAAACAGATGGCATTCGGATTTGCTCCTAAATACACACAGGAATTCCTGCTTAACAATCGTTCTACGGAATATTTCATGGTTCTTGCACTGGAAGCTGCCAGGGAGCTTAAGTGGAACATTGGTTATACAAGTCAGTCAGAATTTATAGCCTATACAAAGCTCTGGATGGATTCTGACGGGGAGGAAGTAAGCGTTAAAATTCAAGAAGAGAAAGTAATTTTTCAAAGCAAGAGCAGGGGTACGCAATTTGGGGGCGTGGGAAAAAACAAAGTAAATATTGAAAAACTTCTGATCAAGATCCGAAAGCTGGAGGTCTCTTTAAGTCCTGAAACAATGGCTGCCAAAGCCGAAGAGTTAAGTAAAATGCCGGTTTCAAGGGAGGCTGATTTAACAAGCAAGCCACTCTTAGCTGAAGACAAAATTACCAATGTGTTCTCGGTTTTCATACCCACTCAGGGCTACTTTATTACGCCTATCATGATAAACTTGAATATTTTGGTCTTCCTGCTCATGACGATTACCGGCGTGAATATCATAGATCCCGACAGCGAAAGTTTGCTTAAGTGGGGTGCTAATTTCCGTCCAATGACTCTTGACGGTGAATGGTGGCGTATTCTGACCTGCTGTTTTTTGCATATCGGTATTCTTCATCTGGCCATGAATATGTACGCCCTGGTTTCTATCGGTTTGATTTTAGAACCTCATGTGGGTAAAGTCAAATTCTGTGTAGCGTATTTGCTTACCGGGATTACTGCAAGTATGGCAAGCTTATGGTGGCATGATCTGACCATCAGCGCCGGCGCATCCGGAGCAATTTTTGGTATGTATGGCGTATTTCTTTCCCTGCTTACTACAAACCTGATTAATAAGACGGAACGTCAGGAGTTATTGACAAGCATTCTTGTATTTGTCGGATACAATCTCTTCAATGGACTCAGGGGTGGTATAGATAATGCCGCGCATATAGGAGGACTGCTCGGAGGAATAATCATCGGTTACGCCTATCTGCCAGCCTTAAAAAAACCTGTCGACCTTAAGCTTAAATGGCTCACCGTTGGCGTCCTGATCATTCTAATTCTTGGGGGCTCATGTATCGTGTACAAAAGCCTGCCAAAGAGTTCACCGGATAATATTCATAATGATAGCACTTCTCCGGAGTCTCTGATCCATGAACCAAACAGATCTCTGTCATGCTACACCGACTTGAAAGCATAGCTGAAAAAAAACTGATCGGCAAACATCTTCCCATGAGTCTGGCCAACAACAAAACAGCTGAATTATGGAAAAGCTTTATGCTGCAGCGGAAGGAAATCAAAAATAACCTTAATCAGGATTTGATTTCGATGCAGGTATACGATAAAGACTACTTTGCAAATTTTAGTCCGGCTAAGGAGTTTGTAAAATGGGCCGCGGCTGAGGTGAGCGATTTCAATGCGGTGCCCGCGGGAATGGAAACATTTACACTGCCAGGCGGACTTTACGTGGTATTCTTACACAAGGGCCCTGCCAGCGCTGGCCCGCAGGTATTCGGTTATATTTTCGGGACATGGCTTCCTGCCTCCGGATATGTATTAGATCATCGTCCGCATTTTGAAGTGCTGGGAGAAAAATATAAAAATGATGAACCTGATTCGGAAGAGGAGATATGGATACCAGTCAGGACAAAGTAAATCTTCAAGTAATAGAAATTAGCATATAAATGCCGCCCATTTACATTTCAGAAAAAATCTTCGACAAAACCGATTTCACGGAAAGCCCATTGCCCGCCGGTGAATATGAAAACTGCCGTTTTATCAACTGCGATTTTTCAAGTTCAAACCTCTCGGGCATTAAATTTCTCGAGTGTGAATTTTCTGCATGCAATCTGAGCCTGGCAAAACTTTCAAAGACGGTCTTCGGCGATGTAAAATTCAAAGATTGTAAAATGCTGGGCCTGCATTTTGAGAATTGCCATGATTTTGGATTTGCCGTTCAGTTCGATGGCTGCATGCTTGATCATAGCTCGTTCTATCGCTGCAAACTTAAAAAGACGTCGTTCAGGAATACGAAATTAGGCGAAGCAGATTTTACGGAGGCTGACCTAAGCAGTTCTGTTTTCGATCAATGCCATCTGGCAGGAGCAAAATTTGAAAATACAATACTGGAAAAAGCAGACTTCCGCACTTCCTCGGGATATTCCATTGATCCGGAGTTAAACCGGCTGAAGAAGGCGAAATTTTCCCAATCGGGCATAAGCGGATTGTTGCATAAGTATGATATTGAGATAGACCCGGCCAATTAATTGACATAGACAAATGAAATAGGTCGGTGTATTTTGCCGATTAAGGAAAAATCTATTTAGTCATAACCGAAGACGGAAGAGTTTAGCGTCCCGATGAAATCTTCGATTGTAAATGCCTGAAGAAGGCTTATTTTTGTATTGATCCACATATACCTCCGCATGAAATATTTATTTTTTAAAATTGCTTGCGCAATTTTTCTCTTTTCTGAAGTTTCCGCCCAGCAGCTTGTTGTCCCTGCCAATCTTTACGGCATACGTAATCCCGGAAAGGAGATCGACAAATTCTGTTCTTCCTGCACGAAGTTTATGGAAACCCTTCCAAAAGAGGTGGGCTACGGCTTAAGCGTGGATCCCAATAACGATGTCTATTTTGTGTTTACCGATGTTGATTATTTCAACAAACTGTTTGCAAGCCCGACCGACGGACTAGCCGTCGATATTATTCTGAGAGATCAATACTCCTGCAAAGGTCCGACAAAAACTTCCGGCTCCTGGCTGTACAGAGGCTACCTGCCTAAGCCTGTTTATCAGGCAGAGCTGAAGGCCAACAAGACAGTGACGAAAGAAGGCTATGTATACGTCAAGCTTTTCAAACTCCCCAAGCAATTCCTGAATAAAGAGATCGAGCTCAACCTGATCCTGCTCAAGAACAAATATTTCTGCTGGTACAATACCTTTTACAACCTGGAGTCGGGCCACTGGGGTTTGCTGGATATGGGTATGTATATGGATACGCTTAGCGAACAATCCCTGAAAGAAAAATCCAACGTGCTGGGGAAACGCCTGAACTTTGAAGTGCCTTTTGCCAAAGACAAAGCGGAGTATGCGGCTAAAGACATCAAGCCGCTCTATGATTCTCTGAAGCTGACCAATTTCGACATCAAATCCATTTCCATCCGTGCGTATTCATCGGTGGAGGGAACCACCGAAAGAAATCTTCAGCTTCAGCAGAAAAGAGCCGAGAGTATTGTGAAAGCGCTGCAGACATTGCAGTCGGTGCAGCTCGACAGCATTAAAACCGAAATTATCGTGTCGGAAAACTGGGTGGAATTTTATGAAGATATCATTGACGGAAAGTTCAGCGACATGAGCGGACTCAGCAAGGATGAGATCAAGCTCCGGCTGAATACCGACCCGCATTCGCCGGATATTTTCCGGATAAACGGACCGCTGTCTAATTTTGATCCTTTTTATGCGGCGTTTAATGTACAACCCGGGGATTCGATGTACGTAAAACCCGAAAACAGGCTTCATATTTGGTAATGACTATATGTAGATTACCGGCATGTAATCTGTGGTATTTTATCGGCCCGATCATTAACTTAAAACTTTTGTGATGAG
>JBJMLY010000328.1:0-4858 GCA_045805025.1 Cytophagaceae bacterium
ATGAAAAACTTTTCGAAATGATCGAGAAGACTTTTTCTTATTAGTATATCATCTTCCTGATTTTCAAACTCCGAATCCCTCATCATTAGGTAAATACGCTTTTTAGTCCTATCTTGCCAATGATTTTAAGCATCAGGCCAAACCTTTTACCTGTTCTTTGATCCGCATTTCCGTTTTTCGTTGCTGCCGAATTTCTTCCGCTCCACCTCATCTCAGATCTGCCAATTAATAGTTATCGGACATAGTCCTGAACTTAAAAATCGAATAGTACATTCATTAATATAAAAACCAAATGTCGTTTAAAAATTTAAACTTAATTGAACCTATTCTGCAGGCATTAAATTCTGCGGGATATGAAAAACCAACACCGATACAGGAGAAGGCTATACCGGTAATTCTGCAGCAGAGAGATCTGCTGGGCTGTGCGCAGACCGGCACAGGCAAAACCGCCGCCTTCGCCATTCCGACCATACAGAATCTTTGCGAAAGACAAAAAAGCCGTCAGGGTCAGCGTAAAATTTACGCACTTGTGCTTACTCCTACCAGGGAGCTGGCCATACAGATCGACGAAAGCTTTAAAGCCTACGGAAAAAATACCAGCCTGCGCCATGCCGTTATATTCGGCGGCGTTTCGCAGAAAGCACAGACCGATACCCTGAAAAGAGGCGTCGATATTCTGGTCGCTACACCGGGAAGATTGCTGGATCTGATCAATCAGCGTTTCATCAGTCTTCAGGATATCGAGATCTTTATTCTGGACGAAGCCGACCGCATGCTCGACATGGGCTTCATCCACGATGTAAAAAAGATCCTGACCAAACTTCCGCAGAAGAGACAGACACTTTTCTTTTCCGCCACCATGCCTCCCGAAATTACCAAGCTGGCATCCACCATACTGGTAAATCCGGTACGGGTAGAAGTAACGCCGGTTTCTTCGACGGCAGAAACAATCAGACAGTCCATCTTTTATGTAGAGAAGTCGCAGAAAAGATCCCTGCTGCTGCATCTGCTGAACGAACATAAGATTCCATCGGCCCTGGTGTTTACCAGAACCAAGCATGGAGCCGACCGCGTAGCGAAAGACCTTGTGAGGTCGGGCGTACAGGCCGAAGCCATCCATGGAAATAAATCACAGAACGCCAGGCAAAGAGCGCTCAGCAATTTCAAGAGCAGGCAGACACGCGTCCTCGTAGCCACCGACATCGCCGCCAGAGGTATTGACGTGGATGACCTTACGCACGTAATCAATTTCGAATTACCGAACGAGCCCGAAACCTATGTGCACAGGATCGGCCGTACCGGAAGAGCGGGAGCCAACGGCACCGCGTTTTCCTTCTGCGATATGGAAGAAAGAGCATACCTGCGGGATATCAATAAGCTGATCGCGAAATCGCTTCCGGTTATCATTGACCATCCCTATTATATTGAAGATTCCAAAGTTCCGGCTCCCGAGGCCAAGCCTGTGCAGCAGCGCAGAGGAAGGCCCGGAGAAAAAGCGGGAAATTCCAACAAGCCCGGAAATTCATCCAGGAACTGGAACCGAAACCGGGGATTCAACGACCGTAAAAAGGCATAAATTCAGATCCCATTTGCACAGGCAGATGGGATTTTTTTATGAGAAAGGGCCTGAATTCATTGCTTTAAGGGCTTGGGATAAAACCAATACATATCCGCTACGTACAATAAATGCCGGGAAATTCATTATTTTAGAGTCCGGGCCTATAAAATCCCTACTATGAAAAAAGTCATTCTGGTTCTCGCCCTGTTTTTTACTATGCTGTCCCAAGCCTGGTCCCAGGTCAATAACAACCTGGTGGTATTTTCGAACGATGGAGAAAAATTCATACTGATCCTGAACGGAGAGAAGCAAAACCTATACCCCGAGGTAAAAGTAAAAGTGACAGGCCTTAACCTGAAAGTCTACAAGGTAAACCTGCTCTTTGAGAACAAGAGTATGAAGCCTCATAACACAGACCTTACTTTTTTCAGTACCAATGCGGAATGCACATTCGCGCTCAACCCCCATGGCAAGAAGCATACGATGGATTATGTGACCAGCACCCCGATCGATCCGAGTCTGGTGCAGAACACGAATACAAATACCAATACAACAAATTCCAACAATACAAATACTACCAAGAGTACAGGTACCGGTACTTCCACCAGCACCAATACAAATACCAATTCCAATTCCACCAGCGGAGGGAACAGCGATCTTTCCGTCAAGACAAAGCTCGGCACCATCGGCGTTGGCAATAACGGCGTGAAGATCGGCGGCAAGGGTGTGAACATGAATGTGAACGAAAAGACCAAGACCGCCAATAGTTCGGTCAACGTGCTGGGCAATAACATCTCGATGAACAAATCACTGAAGACCGGCTGCAAGTCGCCCATGGCCGGACTGGATTTTGACGAGAGCAAGAAAACGGTCGTGAGCCAGACCGGAGACAGCACCCGCATGATCGCCGCCGAGAAGATCATCAACTCAAACTGTATGCTTACTGCCCAGGTGCAGGAGCTGATGGGGCTTTTCACCAAAGACATTACCAAGCTGCATTTCGCGAAGAAGGCCTACGCCCATACGTCCGACCTGAGCAATTACGGAAAGCTGGAAGACAGCTTCAGCTCCGAAGAAGGAAAAAAAGACTTTAAGGATTTCGTTAAGAATTCGAAGTAGTCTGTAAGGCTACCAACAAAACCTATAAGGTTTTCTCTGAAAAAGAGATTCAAATGATCTCGTACTAATCTGTATAATGGAACGAAAATATATTCTACAGGAAACCTTATAGGTTTGCGTTCGAAGTAGAGTGGCGAATTAAAATGTTAATATCTATTTAGATAATTTTATTTCGATAAAAAGTAAATAAATATATTTGTGAGCCTTTCCATAGCTGGATGGCTAAAAAACCCTTCAATCAGTTTTATCCCCTTACAGTCGGTAAGGGGTTTTTTATTTTTAATTCATTCCTGAAGTTCTTTCTTTTTCAATATCCAAAAGGTCAAATAGTTTATTCTTTTCAAGAGGCTTGTTCAAGTAATAAGAATGACCGATTTTTTTTAGCACCTCGATATCGCTTCGGGAAAAAATGTTACTGAGTATAATTACTTTAGTTTTTTCTTTCCCGGGTATTGAGATTTTTTCAAACGCCTGTAAAAATTCAAAACCATCCATAATTGGCATTCTGATATCAACAAGAATTACTTCAGGCAGGGAATGGTGTTTAAATTGATACTCGTGAAGTAAAGAGAGAGCTTCTTCACCGTTTCTTGAAATAAGAATCTCTTTACAGATTTTATTCTTTCTAAGAGTTTCATGATTGATAAAATTGGAAATAGGATCATCATCCACAAGAAGGATGCAGTTGTAAGTTTTCATAGCTAGCTGATTAAAAAGAAAAATAATTATCCCACTTTTCTGTCAAATAAAAAAGTTTAATTGAAATATATGATTGTTCGATTGTCTATGAGTTTCTTAATAGAAACAAATTTTAACTTCAAATATTGACTGATAGAAAATTCCTCTTTTTATTTTTTGTCAACCTGAAAATATTTCATAGAATCGCATTATAATCCGCACGAAGGCCAGCTATGGAGGACTCTTCTAATAGAAAGTTACGCAAGGCCGTTCTGCATTTTAACTCAGCCCTTATTTAATAAGGATATATAAATTATTGTTTAACCCTTAACTTTTAACCACTATGAGTTATCAGAATGTATCCTATGTAATGCCGCAGGCAGACATAGACGCTGTGAAAGCAGCCATTGCAACCATTAACAGTAAAATGCCATTTTTAATCACTCTTTCAGAAGATGAAAAAAAGACTCTTTTTAAAATGGGACCAAAGAGCGTGGACTTTGTACAAGATTGCCTAACTGCCGTGCAAGGCTTTCCTGGAATTTTACCTGCCAACTTTAACACTGTTGAGTTTACAAAAGATGGAACTCTTGTAAAATCATTGGTGGATATCGGAATGCAACTTGATTCCCTTTCCGAAAAAGTGAATGATACACTTATGGCTGTGGGGTCGGAAGCTATGGCTTCGTCTCTACAGGTTTATTCTTATGTAAGGGTGGGTGCTGATCATACACCAGGTCTTAAGAGTGTAGAAGAAAAAATGAATGCCCGTTTTAAAAGGCACCCTCGTAAAAAGTCTTCTGAAACAACCCCTGTTTAAGGTATAAATATACTGAGGTTTGATTCAATTGATGAAACGGGCCACCTTAATCAGGTGGCCCGTTTCTGTTTTATACTCATGTTTCAGTCTTTATAAGTGGAGTTCGAGTGTTTTAGGCTCGTCGTTGAACCTTTTTAACTGGAACTCGACTCCTTTTGACTGAAATTCCACGGTTTTATACTGATGTTTCACTTCCCTAGGCTAGAATTTCAGTCTTTTATACTGGCGTTTGAGCTTATTTACCTCAAATTTGACTCTTTTAGCCTCGTTCTTTTCTCTCCAAGACTGATAATTTAAGGTTTAGGGATGGGACTTTAATCTTGAGGACTAAAGTTGAGAAGTTTATAATTTGAAATTAAAGAGGTCTTCTATATTGACCTGTAAAGCTTCTGTTAATAAATAAATGGTAGTAAGGCTTGTGTTGCCTTCTCCATTTTCAATTCTTCTTAATTGTCTGATATCTATTCCCAATTGGGACGCTAAATCTAATTGGGTAATATTTTTACTTAGCCGTATTTCTTTCACACGCTTTCCAAACTCCAAAGGTATTCTGGCTATTTTCTTTTCATTCATTAAGGTAATATGAAATAAATTCAGGAAGAGTAGGCGGACATATTTGTCCTATTGTTATATTGCAATAAAATTTCAGCTATGAAGAAGCACAAAAAAATAAGTCAGAAAAT
>JBJMLY010000329.1:0-4133 GCA_045805025.1 Cytophagaceae bacterium
CGTCAGGATTTTGTCGGGACTGGCAGTATCCACTTCCCATTTTTCGATGCCTGGCGCATTGTTAAGATAAGGAGTAACTTGAGCGCTAAACCAGAGAAGTCCTTTAACCCGGCAATTATTTACTGATTTTCAGTCTTTAACTGCAAAAAATTCCTTTTCGTCGAGGCAATCCTTGTAAGTCTGCCAGTTATTCCAACATAAAGGCTGTTTCGGAGTTATACTTACTAGTATTTCCTCAACCAGCCTTTGGATATGAATTCTGATACGTTCTATGGAGAAAAAAGCAAGGCTCATAGCTACTCTCGAAAAAGATAGTGGCAAACAGCAACTGACCGAAATTATTGAATTGCTTTCCTCCATTCTGGACAGTTCACCTTCACCCATTTTTGCGATTAAATCCATAAGAGACGACAATCATGAAATAACGGACTTCAAATTCGTACTGGTAAATACGGCCGCAGAAAGGGTCTTCAAGAGGGATGAAAACCACCTTTTGAATACAACAGTTTTAAGAGAATTCCCCCATTCAAAAGAAAAAGGACTTTTCAATAAGTATAAGGATGTTATAGAAAGCAAAAAACCCTTTTCCATTTCTAAAAAATTTAATTCAGGTGCTCTCAACGGGTGGTATCAGGCCTTTTTAACGCCATGGAATGATGGAGTCGTAGTCGTTCTGCACGACATTAGTGAGATCAAAGAGATCCAGGAAGCGCTCAAAAAGAACCAGACTTTTCTGGAAGAATCACAGGCCATAGCCCATATCGCAAGCTTTGAGAACGACCTGATCAAGGACGAGATAACCGTGAGTCCGGAATATTACAGAATGCTGGGTTTTAATCCTGATCAAAAATTAAGCTATAAGGACATTCTTGAACGCATCGTTCCGGAGGATAGGGAGAGAGTCTTGAAAGCCTATGATGATGCTGTCAATAATATTGCCCCTTATAATGTTGTTTATAAAGTGAACCTTCCTTCCGGAGAACAACGATACATCTGGGGTCGTGCCAAGACTTTTTTCGATGAGTCAGGCAAACCAGTAAAAGCAATAGGGACGGCAGCAGACGTTACCCGCTTGAAGAGAACAGAAGATGATCTGATAAAAAGTAAAAATCAGCTTAAGCTGTTAAATGAAGAACTGGAAGAAAAGGTGAAAGTCCGTACGAAAGAGATTGAAGGAAAAAATATCGAGCTCAAGCGAATTAACGAGGGACTTGACAAATTCACCTACATTGTTTCGCACGATCTGAAAGCGCCTGTCAATGCATTGGAAGGATTAGTATCTATCCTGAAAGAGTTAAGCGACAATAAATTTTCAGACATTGAAGCAAAAGAAGTAATCGGGATGATGGAAGCCAAACTTCGCTCGATGGAAGATCTGATCAGCGACCTGCTTCTTTCAACCAAGGAAAATAAAAAGATCAAGGAGCCTGTAAATCTTTTTACCCTTACGCACGAAGTGGTAAGCACTCTTAATCCCCCTGAAAACTTTCATGTCTTCATTTCGCATGCCTTGCCTACCGTCATTTATCATAAGATATCCATGACCCAGATCCTGCAAAACCTGATCGGGAATGCTATTAAATATATGGACAAAGAGCATCCTTTAATCAAAGTGAGCGGCATGGAATACGGTAAGGCTTATAAAATCTGTATTGAAGACAACGGCCAGGGCATCCCTGAAAAAAAGCTAACCGCTATTTTTAATCCTTTTGAAATAGCACACACCAATGAGAAAATAGACAGCCATGGAATCGGGCTTTCGATTGTAAAGCAGCTGGTCGAAGAACATGGCGGCAAGATCTGGGCTGAAAGCGAACTAGGAAAATTTTCGCGTTTTCATTTCAGCATTCCCAAATAACTTATCCTGATTCTAGTGACGCTTAAAATAAAGAGTAAAGGTTGTTCCCATTCCTTCCTTACTTGTTACTTCAATTTTACCTCCTGCATTTTCGATAATCCTTTTTACGATGTACAGACCAACGCCCGATCCTTCCACATGGATATGAAACCGCTTAAACATGGTAAATATTTTATCCAGATGCTTTTCGGGTATACCTAAACCATTGTCGCTTATGCTGAGCACGATCCACTCCTGACGCTGCTCCGAAACAACACTTATCAATCCTTCCCTCTCCAGAGCAGAATATTTCATGGCATTGTTCAGCAGGTTGAACAGAATGCTTCTGAGATTTTTTCTTGAAAATTTAATCTGAGGACATCCGGAAAAATCGGCAGTTATCTTGCCATTGTAATTCTTTATGTCCGTATCATTCAGCAACAAAATTTCTTTAAAGAATTCATCCAGCGGGATAACTTCATCTTCAATTTCGGTGTCCTTCTGAATACGCGCTATTTCTGTAAGCTCCTCAATAACGGTTTTGAGCCTTCCCAGACTCTGTTTCACGAGCGGCAGGACTTCTTTGCCTTTTTCCGTGATCAATTCTTCCCGATCATCGCTTACCAGGCCTAAGAGACCTTCCAGGTTGGAAATGGGAGATTTTAAATCATGAGAAGCTGTATAAATAAAATTATCAAGATCGTTATTGGTTTTCATTAATTGTCTGTTCTTTTCGGTCAGCTCTTCTTTAATCAGGCGCATATCATGAATATCGGTACTTGTCCCGAACCATTGAATAACTTTCCCTTCCTTATTTCTGATTGGAATTCCTTTGCCCATAAACCAGGCGTAAGTTCCATCGTGTTTTTTAAGCCTGTATTGCGAGCTGTAACAGGTTTCGTTGGCGATGGCCTCTTTCCATGCCTCCATAATAAGAGGAATATCGTCAGGGTGAACCGCTTTCAGACGTCCTTTTCCTTTTGCTTCCTCCATTGTCTGACCAGTATAGCTGTGCCAGTTTGGATTAAAATATTCAGCATTCCCTTCTGCATCGGTGATCCATACCAATTGTGGAATAAGCTCTGTTAACAAGCGGTATTTCTCTTCACTGCTTTTGATGCTTTCTTCAGCCTTCTTCCTGTCGGTAACATCCATGGTGGTTCCGTATAACTGAACACACTCGCCATTTTCATTCACCACAGGCTGCCCTATAATCTGTACGATTTTTTTATTTCCTTTTTCAGTAATGATCGGCGCATCGAAATTATAAGGAATGGAATTATTAATCGCATCAAGCATATACATCAGCATCGTTTCGGGGTCTTCGAAAGATTTCATTCCCGCTTCAAAATCGGGCTCCCCCTGCTGAGGATTCATTTCATAGATCCTGAACATCTCTTCCGACCAGAAAATTTTTCTTTGCAGCCAATCGACTTTCCAGTTGCCCAGCTTTGAAATCCTTTGGGCTTCCTGTAATTCCTTTGTCCTTTCCCTCACTCTGGCCTCTAATTCAAAATTTATATTCTGAAGCTGATCTTCAATCTCTTTTCTCTCTGTAATATCCAGAACGGTTCCCAGCATTCTGACCGGTTTACCCTCCGGATCATAGGAAACCTTACCCTTCACCGACACATATCTTACTTTTTTGTCCTGCTCTCTTATGATCCGGTATTCGCAGAAATAATCCTCTTTATGATTAAAAGCACGGCTCAATGCTTCAGATACTTTTACCGTATCCTCCGGATGCAGGATCTCCTGGAATGTTTTGGAATTAGTAACCTTATCGGCACTATGTCCGAAAATTTTTCGCAGCTGCCGGCTGACGCTGGTTTTCTCATTCTTTATATCCCAATCATAGCTGCCAAGGTTGGCAATTTCCTGAGCCTCCAGCAGCTGCTGCCTTTGTTTCCATACATCGTCTTTTCTGACTTCTTCATATACTTTCAAGGAATGAATTTCACAGATTTTAAAATATTCATCAATCTCCTGAAACAGCTGGCACGCTGTATGAATGTCATTGGAAAATGAAGGCAGAAACTTTACAAGCGTTGCTCTCCGGTTCTGATAGGCCATAATGGCATCTTCAACTTTGATCTCCGCCTTATGAACATAGGGCACAGAATCTGTCTTCCACCGATCGATGAGTGTTAAGGCAAGTTCTATGGCGCGGTTTTCAGAAAAAGAAGAAAGGAACTCATCGATAAAACTCTTTCTCCACCATTCTTTAAGTTCCTTTTCATTCAGGCCGGACAAAAATTTTAACAAAGAAATATTGCTCTGTCTTGCCAACTCTAAA
>JBJMLY010000330.1:0-2309 GCA_045805025.1 Cytophagaceae bacterium
CGGGCTCATGCTCATCACAGGAGCGATGCTGCTGAGCGACATGGGCGACAAACTTCCTCTCTCGATTGAATTCAACAATCGTGATCTGCTGGTAAAAATTAAAGGCAATAAAGACGAGCATGTGTTCAGCTATGCCGAAGCAGAACGTTTTTTAATCCGTAACCTCCGCAGCGCCTCCATCATAAGTCTGCGGAAAAAGGATGGATCCATCTGGGACCTGATGTCTTTTAATTCTTTTGCACGCACCGAAAAAACACAGGCTCTTTTGCAGGAAAAGATCTCACTGGGAAAAGAGAGCCTGAGTAAGCAGCCAGTAAATTCACTCCCGGTTGGTATAACAAAATATGAAAGTCCCGCCGGCACTTATTTCTGCTGGAAAGAGCGCCGCATGGAAAAGCAGCTCCTGATGGTATTCATGTTTGTAAGCGGCTTCGGAATGTGCCTGGGATCTTCCTTCCGAGAAAGCAAGCATGAGCCTGTCTTTCTTCTGGGTTATCTGTGCTTTCTATCGGCCATTGCTGTTTACTTTCTCTATACCCTCATCTCGGCAAGAATAAACCATCGCATTCTTCTCCTGGACACGATGAACATCTCCTATGGCCGTGGAAAATTATCGCAGGAAAAATCAGTGCTTGACTTTAAAGCGGAAAAAACCATGAGCGCCCGGGAACTTGATTCTATACGATATTCCTTCGACGGACATCAGAGTCTCTTTTATTCAATCCTATTTCTGGATAAGGAAACGGCTGCGGGAATGAATGCGCTGGAAAGCGAGAATTCAACAGTTGCCCTCTTTGACATTGCTGCCACGATAAAAATGTACAGACAGCTTTTTAAATTCAATGTGGCGGGGAAATCCTGTATTGAGATAGCCAATTTTACAGCGGTGATTCAAGAGGAAAGCCGAAAGAGGTATCACAAAAACTAGAGCGAAACAATGCCCTCAATGGCTGAAGCTTTTTTATATACTTCTATCACTTCGTCAGCCGATTCCATGAAGTACGTCGAAGTTATGCTCACATAATTACCATTGGCAGAAAATTTCTTCTCGATTTTATGCTTATCAAAGATTTTCAGAAGATCTGATTCTTTGTCAACCGGTACAATAAATTTGAACATGTAAAATGCAGGCCATTCCTGATCGCCTAATTTTTCCTGCAGACCTTTGAATCGTTCATCCATCATAGTTAATTATAAAACGGCATACTGTATGTCCGGGTTCCATGCCCGATACTAATAAGCCGCGGTGTTCAAAATCCCCAATAAACACAGCACTCCTTTGGAATACAAGGGCATTTTTGTTTTCTTTGGCCCTAAATCTAACTACAATCCTGTGAAAAATTTATCACTTATCTTAAATGTTGTATTAATTATTGCCGTAGGAATACTCTATTTCTTATTTTTTAAAAGCGGGGGAATGAACAATTCCGGCGGTGAAATCGCCGGAGATTCTGTGAAGAACATATCGGTACCGGTTCTCCCCAAGGGTAATGACAAAATTGTGTATGTAGATATGGACAGCCTTCAGAATAAATACGAGTATATCAAACAACTATATAAAAGCCTCGAGAACAAGCGTTTTTCTGACCAGGCTAAGCTCGAAGGAAAGGCGAGGCAATTTCAGGATGAGTATATTAAATTCCAGCAGGACGCCCAGAATGGACTCCTTTCGGAAGAACAAGGCATGAAGATGCAGGCAGAACTCGCTCAGAAAAATAAAGACCTTGAGGAACTGCAAGGCCGCTATGACCAGGAATATGCAGATATGGCGAAAAATGCTCAGAATGATTATCTGAAAAAACTCAACGTGTTTCTTAAAAAGAAGAGCGATGAACACAATTATGCTTTCGTGCTGGGCTATACGCGTGGAGGACAAGTGATCTTTGCTAAAGACAGTCTTGATATTACAAGGGTTGTCATCGAAGGCTTAAACCAGGAATATAAAGCCAAGCCCGCTAAATAGTTTCGGCGGAAGAAGCACCAACCATCGCATGGATAAACTTTTCAGACAAACCGAGTACGCGGATCTTTACCGCTGCTTTTCGAAAGTGCACGACTGCATCAATCTGTCACGGGCTCTGTCTGCAATCGCGGCAGACTACGAGTTGACTCTTGCCAGCACGGCCGAAAAAGGAAGAGCTTTTGCACAGCTGGGGCAATTCGATTCCCTGAAAGGTCATGAAGAAGAACATATCATTAATGTCTTTAAAGTAAAGAGATCCAATCAGTCGTTCGATCTTCTCATTATCGGCATTGATTTTTCCGGACAAAGAAGCGCGCAGTCGCGTGGAAGCGTGGTGGAGTATGAA
>JBJMLY010000331.1:0-4625 GCA_045805025.1 Cytophagaceae bacterium
GGGCTCACAGGCAATACCATCTTTTCCAAAAGTGTGCTCGGAACTGTTTTTCAATACAACGAAGGCTACTTGAACCAGTCTCCCGATTTTGACGGCAGTCTTTACGATGCGGACCTGATGAGTCCGGGTACAGTCTGGCAATACAGCTACAGCCATGACAACAACCACGGACTCATGTGGTACTGCACAGACCCGCGGGATACAGGTGTCGTGGTGCGTTATAACATCAGTCAGAACGACAAGGGATACCTGGTGAATATCAATTATCCGTTTACTTCTTCCAGCATTTACAACAATGTGTTTTACATCGGTCAGAATACTTCGCCCATTATTATGAGGGAAGTTGCCAATACGCATAATTATTCTTTCCAGAATAATATTATCTATAACAACAGTACTACGAGCAAATACATCATGGGGGCTCCCGGAAATGTAAGGCTGATCGACTATAATATTTTTTATGGCAATCATCCGGCGGGTGAACCGGCCGATGCTCGTAAGATCACCACGGATCCGCTGTTTGTGAATCCGGGAACAGCGACAACCGGCCTCGCCAGCGTGGGCGGCTATAAGCTGAAGGCAGGCTCGCCCGCGCTTGGATCGGGTAAGTTAATCAGCAATAATGGAGGTAAGGATTATTTTGGAAATCCTGTGTCCTCGACGGCAGCTCCGCACAGAGGTTTCTTTAATGGTGCGGTAGCACCGGCGCCTCCGGCAGCCGATTTTTCCATGAGCACACCTTCTGTATGCGCAGGAGGAAGTATTACGTTTACCAGTACATCGAGTGGGATCGTAAGTTCTTACAGCTGGGATTTCGGCGCTGGAGCAACTCCGGCTACGGCGACCGGATCAGGGCCCTATACGGTGAGCTATAATGCTGCCGGTTCAAAAACAATAACACTGACGGCATCTAATTCAGGAGGAAGCAGTGCAAAAGCAAAACCGGCGACTGTAAATGCTCTACCTGCTACTTCTTCTATAACAGGAAGTAATACCGTGAGCTGCAATGCGGCCGGCGTGTCTTATTCTGTTACGAATACTTCCGCTTCCGTTTACAACTGGACCGTTCCCGCCGGGGCTGTTATTACTGCCGGACAAAATACGAATGCGATTACAGTGAAGTTTGGAACAAGCAGCGGTAATATAACGGTGAAGGAAACGAATGGAGCTGGCTGTGCCGGAAATACGGTTAGCGTGCCTGTATCGGTAAACTGCAGCAGCACGATAACACTTAACGCGAAAGGCGATGCCTATGTGCGCGATGGAGCCAGCGCAGCGATTACCTATGGTACAAGCGACGCTACGCATTTAGTAACCAAGAATACAGGTGTAACCAATGATGGATATAACCGCGAGACTTATCTGAGCTTTGATATCAGCGGCATCAGCGGAACGATTTCATCGGTAACGCTTAAGCTCTATGGAGCTCTTGGATCCGGTGTTGATCCTGTGAATGTGGCGGCATATCCGGTAGCAAATACCAGCTGGGCGGAAGGAACCATCAGCTGGAATAATAAGCCCGCTGTTTCAGGCGCTGCTCTTGCCAGCGCTTCGGTTAGCGATGCTACGGGAAGATATTACACCTGGGATATTACCAATTATGTGAAAAATGAAAAAGCGCTGGGTCATACCATGGTATCTTTTAACCTGAAAAATACAACCGTGCAGCTGAACGGGCCGCAGACGGTCTGGAATTCCAAAGAGGCTGGGATCAATTCTCCACAGTTGGTGGTCAGCACAGGCGCTGCAAGGTCAGGTCTTGCTGATATTTCAGAAGCGGAAAGCATAAAGGTCTATCCGAATCCTGCCGCGGATCTTGTTAGCCTGAGCGTACCTTCCGTGGATTATGAAGAGATAAGGATTGTAGTGACGGATGAAAATTCCGCGAAAGTGAAGGAGCAAACGTATCAGGCGAAGCCCGGCACTAACGAGATAGCGATAAACCTTAGTTCTTTGAACCCCGGTTTGTACTATATGACTATTTACAGACAAGCATCGAATGAAGTGAAGAAGCTGGTGATCCAGCGATAATCAGAGAAAGGAAAGAGAAATCTGCAAAGGCCGTCAGCAATGACGGCCTTTGTTTTTTATACAGATAAAAAATGCAATATTTATAGAGCTCCGAAGTTTTAAGCAAAACAGGTGTATGATCCTCAGGATATTTTTAAGGCTTTTATTAATTTTTCTCACATTCTCTTTCCAGGTCCATGCTCAGGATGATTTGAAAGAGCCTGCGCTTTATCCTTCCAAAGACAATGCCTTATGTCTGTACGGATATAAAGATAAAAATAACAGATGGGTTATCGCGCCGCGCTTTACTACAGCAGAAAAATTCAAAGCCCGTCGGGCCATCGTTTTATTCAATGGCAGCTATGGATTGATTAACGAGAAAGGAGAATTTGTACTTCAGCCCGTATATGATTACCTGGAAGGGCCCAGGCTTGGCAATTTTAATGAATTGACCTCCTGCTATGCCTTCCGCAAGAATGAGAAAGCAGGGATGATCCGCAAAGACGGCAAGATTTATATGGAAGGAGAGTATGAAGAGATCTCATTGAATTTTGGGCCTTGTGCCGATCTCGTAAAAAAAGGGAAGCATGGATATGCAGATACGCTTGGAAATCGTATCGAGCCTTTTTCCAAAAAAGAATTATACTTCAGCGATGAAGTTTCTTATTTTGAGACTGGCCTGAAAAAAGGTTTTATAGACCGTACAGGAAGAATTCTGATCCAGGACTTCCGCGGCAGAATTTCTGACAGAGCTCCGTATGGATTTATCCGGGGCAAACGAAAAAAATGTTGTGTGTATGATATAGAAGGCAAAGCTATTTCTGCTTGCGATCTGGACAGTGTTATACAGATGAATGAACATGGGGTTATTTATGTCAGGTCCGGGAAATACGGCATTATGAATCTGAAAGGCGAAATAATTTCTTACGGTGAATACGAGAGGATTGAACCATTCAATAAGCAGGGAAACGCGATCACCGTGAAAAATGGAATTTATAACATGATCAGTTCTGAAGGTAAGTCATTGCTAAGTTCTGGCTTTGATCTGATCCTGAGCTATGGTAAGAAGTATCAGGATTGGAATGAAATGTATTTCGAAGGTTATAACCAATTTACATTGGTACGCGAAAACAACCTCTGGGGTGCAATAGACGAATCCGGAAAAGTAGTGATCGAGCCGAAGCTGGAATACGCTTCCCTTTCAGAGGAATACAGGTATCCTTCAGAAATATATTATCAGGTGAATTGTATTTATCATGATACGCTTCAGCTCATAGAGCTGCCGGATTTAAAGCATATTGCTTACAACAAAAAATATTTTCCTCCCGATAACCGTTTTATCGTCCACTTTGAAGGAAAGTGCGGGATGACCGATCAGTTCGGTAAAGTACTCATAAAGCCCGCTCTGGATCATATTGACCACTTTTACAGAGGCTACGCCAGATTTATGAAAGACAGTCTTTATGGGATTATGGATACCATGGGGAAAATTGTTGTTCCACCAGTTTACCCGGATTTAATGAAAGAAGATGATGCGTTTGAATGGGCGCCTCTCTCAGGAAGAGGATTTCTCGATGTAAGTCCTGACTATTATTATCTGCATGCTGACAATTTCAGCTGGGGCGTTCTCAATTACAAAGGTGAAAAGATTGTTGATACTTCTTATTTCAGGATATCGGTATATGACGGGAAAGGGAAATGCTGGGCTGCTGAGTATCCTAAAGACAAATGGAATCTTATTGATTCCACCGGAAAAGTATTCGCCCATATGCTGGATACATTTTCTCTTTTCAGAAATGGCGTCGCTATCGTCAGCAAAAATTGTCACTTCGGACTGATATCAAACGAGGGAAAAAATCTGACGGATTTTTTATACGATGAAATTCTGGAGATGTCCGATGGCTTTTACTACGGAAGAAAAGATAACAAGTGGACATTAATGAATCAGGATGGAAAAATTTTATCCGATCAGGAATTTGACAAAGTTTATCCTGTTCAGAACGGCATTGGATTTTGTAAAAAAGGGAAAACCTGGCTTGTTATCGATTCAACAGGGCAGACACACGAAAATTTCAATGTGCTATCCGGATTTCGTAAAAATGTTCATCGTTTTTCCAGTGTGAAATCTATGGAGCGAAAAGATAGTCTTACCGGTCAGAAAATCTCTGTCATTAGTTTTATCTATCCCGGCTGGGGTGATGTGAATAAATACATGGAAATTTTTCCGGAACATCCTGACGGAAAATTCATGGATAAGCTGAATCATTATACGCTGGATTTTTTTGAGGATAGTTGGGTGATTCCTCAGGAACCACCTTGTATTATTGGTTCCGGTTGTTCGGATGGCGGCTATGATCCTTTTTACGACTTGTCAGGAATTCAGGTAGTCGCGGTGACAAATAAAACCGTCAGTCTGAACAGATTTTCATTTTCAGGAAAGTGGTTTGATGCCGAGATGGAAAAATCTCTTGGAACCTTTAAGAACAAATACATGAATTATTCCATGGAAGAAACACTCAGATTAATAAAACTCCCTGAACTTTTCAGCGCTCCTGATTATAAGGAAACGTTAAGTCTCCTGTGTCATGAAAGAATAAAGAAGGAAGAAGAAAGAA
>JBJMLY010000332.1:0-6640 GCA_045805025.1 Cytophagaceae bacterium
AAGGTCATATACTTACTGTGTACAGTTATAACTTTGGTGTTCTGATTGAGATGGTGCTCTTTTCTATTGCTATCGGTGATAAGATCCGAAACATTAAGCTGGAGAAAGAGAAGGCATTGATGGAAAAGGAAGCGGCTCAGCAGCAGATCATTTATCAGCTGAAGGAAAATGAGATCCTCAAGGACAAAGTAAACAGGGAACTGGAAGCCAAGGTCGCTCAGCGAACTCTTGAGCTCAATGAAAAAAACACAGAGCTCGTCCAGGCAAATGAAAAACTGAAAGACCTGACCGATCAGGCGAATCAATGGAACCTGAGGCTTGACAAGGATAACCGGCAGCTTCAGGAAAATGTGAAAGAGCTTGCTCACGCACGGGTGCTGATGAAAGATGTCACTCCCGATGAGTTCAGTAAAATATTCCCCGATGAAAATTCCTGTTTCAAATACCTTGCAGATATGAAATGGAAAGAAGGCTATGAATGCAAAAAATGCAAAAATATCAATTCGGGCAAGGGCAAAACTATATTCTCACGTCGCTGCACCCGATGCAACTATGAGGAGTCACCTACCAACGGCACGCTTTTCCATCGCCTTAAATTTCCTATCAGCAAGGCATTCTATATGGTTTACCTGGTCAGCATTAAGGATCCTGGCATCACTTCCGATCAGCTATCTGAAATTCTGGATCTCAGGCGGGAAACCTGCTGGAGCTTCAAAAAGAAAATCACCACCGCACGCAAGAGCAGCAGGAAACCTGGTAAAGATGAAAGAACAGACAGCTGGACTTCGATCCTGAATTTCCAGAATACTTCAGAATAACCTTAGAGAATCTGCCACTGCTGCAACGTCATCAGAAAGGGCCTGAATAGCCAGAAGATCGTTACGTTCAGTATAAACTGGGCAACATAGCAGATGAGCACGACAAGGCTGCTTTTAAAAAAACCTTTAAAGTTAACCGTGTCGAAGAACTCCATATACACCCAGATATTATAAGCCATAGTCAGAATAGTATAAGCCGGGATCAGGAAAGGGTGACTCGCAGGAAATAGTTCCAGGAAAGGGACAAGAAGAATCAGATAGAACAATTGCTGGGCGGTAATATAAATGTTCAGCACAAGATTTTCTCCGAGATTATAAGGTCTTCGACTGAAGACCATAAATGAAGCCAGTGCGAATACAGGTATCGCAATGATGTTTAATATCGTAGCATATTGTTCGGCATAACTGAAAAAGTCATTAAAAAATGTTTTTTGATTTTCCAGGGAAAAGAATTTAAGCAGTTCAACATTACTTTCACTGTCGGTATCTGTAAGCTTATTTGAAAAAAATTTATATTTAAGACTAAGGAATGTGATGAAGGCACCAATCAGCAAAAGATATTTGTCATGTTCATAAAGACTCAGCCTTTCCCCTTCGATATATTCGCGTATTGCATCGCCGGGACGCCTGGTAAGCCTCCACATTGTATGCGGCAAGCTTTTCTGATCGTCTAGTGTGGATTTAACCCAATCTACCGTCATATATTTTACTGTAAACCGATCAGGCTTCAGCTTATGACCGCAGCAACTGCAGTATTCATCTTTACCTTCAGATGGATGTTTACATTTATTACAGATCATCTTTTCAATTTAAGAATTTGACCTCGCAGAAGCAATTGATGCATTCAAACAATTATCAGCAGAGACTGGTTTTTCAGGAAAAAAACTATGACGAGCGAAAAGCAAAAATCGGCGGCCAGAAAAAATGTCAAGAAGGCTGCCTCTGCAGCGAAAAAGAAACAGACATTGAAAAAGCTCCCTAAAAGCACCCGTACTGCCCTGGGTAAGCAAGCAGCAAAATCCAGAAAGAAAAAAGAGTCCGCGTAGGACTCTTTTTTCTTTTAAAGACAATTACAATAAGAATGATCTACGTATTCCTTGCGGTCGTGATGCTTGTAGTAACATCCTCCTTTGTCGCCTCGATAGAGTTTATGGCCCTTATATTCTCCGCAATCGGCAGAAGTAGTAGTATGTTTCCTGTTGCTGTTATTGTTTCCCGGATTATTGTTGTTCTGATCATAACTGCTGTTAGAGCCGCAGCCAGCCAGCACTACCAGTAAAATTATATTCAAATATTTCATTGCTTATTATTTTATCGATTCGACTAAGAATTCGACTCGTCTGTTTTTGGTGTTTCCGAGTTTGGTATCTTCAGCCACAATAGCTTTGGTTTCTGCTTCAGACGTAAGCCTGATGCGTGATTTATCAAGACCGTTCGCGGTTAAAAAATCATAGACAGTCTGCGACCTTTCTTTCACAAGGGTTTCATTCATGGCATCATCTCCGAAGAAATCGGCATGGCCGACCACCACAATCTTGGTTTTCGGAAAATGCTGCATATAACCAAGCATCGCCTTGAGCCTTCCTGTAGAATATTCGGTCAGTCCTTTTGAATCGTTGAAAGGGAAATGCACCTGATATGGCAGGTATTCTCCCGCAACGGGTGCTTTGTCGGCCTGTTCTTTCAGGTATAGCGATTTAAAATTTTCCTGCAACTGCTCGTACCTGGGCTCTCCGGGTCTGATAATGGAGCTGTCCTTCACGCTGATGTACCGGCTGTTCTCATCATTTTCTGTATCCAGGATCATGAACTCGGTTCTTCTGTTATCATGCCTTCCCTCCTCAGTTTCGTTGCTGGTTATCGGTTTCGTTTCTCCATAACCTTTGGCAAACAGTTTATTTTTATCGATTCCTTTTTCAATCAGATACTCAACTACAGCGACTGCTCTGGCCTCAGAGAGTACCTGGTTGTATTCATGCGATGAACGGTCGTCGGTATGCCCGGATATTTGTACGTGGATGTTCTTTTTTCCTTTGATCGCGTTGTATAGTTTATCAAGCTCTGCTTTGGACTCCTGTTTCAGATCGGCCTTATCCGTATCGAAGAATACATTCTTCAGGATCTCAGAAGCTCCGGCGCGGAAAGGATGCAGATAAATATCTTTTCTGTATTCGGAGAATTCTGCCATATGAGGGATCTGAATATTTTCTGAATGGAACAGGTAGCCGTCTTTGTTGATGGTAATGCCATAGTTCGTTCCCGAAGGAAGGGCCAGAGAGAACTTACCGGAATATCCTTCCGATTTAAATACGCCTATTACCTGGTTCACACTATTGTCGGTTACGATGATTTCTGCTGCCAGCGGTTTTTTAGTTTCGTCGTCAAATACCCGTCCGATCATGATGGCCATGGAATGTTTGGAAGAAAGGCTTTTAGCTACATAGATATCCTGTCCGCCATAGCTATCGTCTCTTACGGAAGAAAAGTATGCTCTTTTACCGTCGGCCGACCATTCAATGTAAATATCATCTCCGGCAGTGTTAAAAGGGAAACCGATGTTGACTGGTTCAGACCAGGAATCGGTGGAATCAATATACGTTGTTTTAAAAATGTCAAAACCTCCAACAGAGCCTTTGCCATTGGAGCTGAAATAAAGTGTGCGGCCATCGGGATGAAAGAATGGGGCATCTTCTTCTGCCGTCGTATTGAAGTTCAGATTTTTGGGTTGTGCCCAGCCTCCTCCTTTTATTTTCTGCACCATGTAAATATCCCGGTCCTTTCTGTGAGCGGCATCGTGGCGGGGTCTGTTGCTGCTGAAGAAGAATTTATCTTCAGTGGCAGATATACTGGCACTCGGCTCCCAGAAGCTTGAGTTGACATTATAATCGACTTTGGCAGGCTCGGTCCATTTACCATCTCTCAGTTCAGATATATAAATATCCCCGTTAAAGGTTTCACTCAAGCGTTCCACTTGCGATTTGTAAATGAAAAGCTTTTGTCCGTCGGCCGAAAGGCAGACCGTGGCATCGTGCGTCATGGTGTTGACCGGCGCCCCCATGTTTTTAGGAGATCCCCAACCCGAATCGGTACGGGCTGTGGTGTAAATATCTTCGTACCAGTTCCCATCCGCAGGATCTTTGCCTCCTCCTGTGGTATTGGGTCTTCTTGAGGTGAACATCATTTCACTTTCGTCGATCGTAATAACAGGCATGTATTCATGGAATTCACTGTTCACATTTTTGCCGATGTTTACGATCTCCACTCCCTGAGGGCGTTTCATCAGTTCAATGGCATTATTACAGCGTTCGATCTCCGTATCGATATCGGCCACGGAGTGTTCGAATTTCTCAGGCGTTTTGGTGCGAGCCAGTGTATCGCGGTATATTTTGTAGTATTCCAGCGCGTCGTCAAAATGGTGGGCCAGCTGAAATGACTTCGCAATGTAATAGTTGAAATCAACCTGAGCATTTGAACTGTCCTTCTGGCACTGGCTGAAGTATTTAATAGCTTTGTCTTTATCACCCAATTTAAAATAGCACACTCCCAGGTAATATTTGTAATTCATATTCTGTGGATATTTTGCGGCCAGCTGTTCATAGAGTTTAGCGGCTTCGTCATACTCCTCAACCCGGAAGAGTTCACGTGCCAGGTGAATAGTCTTTTTATCCACATGTACATTTTTTTTGTCGGAAGATTTCTTCTGCGCACTGGAAATATGGGCTTGTACCAGGAGAAGTGCGGTAAGGATAAAAATTAAGCGTACTGATTTTTTCATGAAATTGTTTATAATAGTTAACTGTGTTAAATATATCAATAAATTCCCGATCTAAAAACTGCAAAGGCCTATCAGAAAGGCTTTTGAACAATTCCTGAAGGGCATATGTTTTATCATCAAACGGAAGAGGGAAGACAAATATGGAGAGCAGGAACGTTAAAAGGAATATATTCACCCCATTGCTATTACTGATAATGGCACTTGCCGGGTGTTCGAGAGTCAGCACGGATATGGATAAAAGCACTGATCTTGGAAGCTATAAAACCTATTCATGGAAAGAGCCGGAAGTAAAAACTGAAAACCCAGTATATACCAGCGACCTGATTGATCAGAATATCAGAGAGAATGTAGAGAAAGAGCTTGCCTTAAAAGGAATGGTTCATAATGATCAGAACCCGGATATTTATGTGCAGTATCATACGTACACTCAAACTCTGCAGCAGACATCGAGTGTTTTATATGGTTATCCTGCATACACCGGATATTCATCTATGTATGGTCCGATGGGTTATGGCGGATTTGGCTCCAGTTATGGATATGGTTATATGGGTTCAAGCTGGGGTTATGGCGGTTATTATATGCCTAGTAATTATACCACAACGCAGGAAACACTGGTTCTCGACTTTATTGATGCTAAAACCAATAAGTTAGTATGGCGAGGCTCTATCGATGAGGATGTAACGAATACTTCGCATATCGATAAACAGATGGAAAAAGGTGTCCATTCGATTATGAAAAAATTTCCTGAAAGCGGCAATGGAACCATGGTGAAGCATCACGGTTAAAATTATCCAAAATAGATCACAAATGACAAAAAGAGGAGCTTGCCTGGCTCCTCTTTTTTATTTCTATACTCCAATAGAAGGTGTTCAAACATTTAAAAATCAGTATTTTAATTTTTGGATTTAAAATTAAAGTCCATAGCTTGAAAAACTTTTTAAATACAGCTATATGGAAAAATACAATTGTATCATGCTTGTGGATGACGATCCTGTCACCAATTTTATCAATTTTGTAACACTCTCAAAGATGAAGATCAGCAACGATATTGCGATTACCAGAAATGGTGAAGAGGCTCTTCGTTTTATCAGTGAGTTCAAATCAAAATTTAACACCATTCCTGAGCTTATCCTGCTGGATGTGCTGATGCCGGTGATGGACGGCTTTGAATTTCTTGAAAAGTTCGAAGCCATTATTGATCCGGAATTCAGTAAAAGCCGGGTAGTGATGCTAAGTACACTCTTTACGAATTCGGATATAAACTTCCTGAACCAGAAAGGATATTCATTGTTCCTGAACAAACCTCTTGAAAAGGAGAAGCTAATGGAGATTCTTGAAGCAAAAAGTCTGGTGAGCCAGTAATATCTATTTGGTGGATGCTTTCACAAAGACATAGCTTGTGAATTTTTCCACCGATACATAGCTATTCTTGGCAGGTATAATCACCATTTCGGGGTCATCGTTGATCTTTATCCAGTCTGCTTTGCCTTTGATGAAGATGACTTCGATCATGCCATCAATGTAAACGGCTTTGTCGCAATCGGGAATATTGCCTTTAACGGTAACCTTTTCTTCTGATGTGGGTTCTCCGAGGTAAGAGGCAAGATCTGCTTTTGATTTACCGGCTATCCTCCCTACGTCGAAACGGTTTTCCTGAGTCGATTCATCATAGGTAGAAGGCTGAACTACAGGTGTGGTGTCAATCGTGTTTTTTGTATTATCGACCATTTTTTTCTCTGTTCTTCCGCAGCAGGCTAGGAAAAGGCACAGTATAATCAAGGCAGGGTATTTATGGAAGAAAAGTTTCATTCAACTAAAATAGAAGTAATTGCCTTCAGATCAAAATCAGGATATAAATAATCAATCAGCCTGGAAAGTTATTATATTTGTCACCTTACTCATGATTTTATGAAGAAAGATTTTATTGAGCGATTATATACAAAACACCTTCAAACGGAGAGCTTCCCCCCTACCTCTTCCGTTTATAAGCTGATTACTAAGATTCTGCTTACTCTTTTTCCCGAGCAGGCAAGAAAACATTTTAAAT
>JBJMLY010000333.1:0-7971 GCA_045805025.1 Cytophagaceae bacterium
ACAAGAGAGCAGAAGAATGAAAAATGGAACGGGCTGAAAGTGAAGATTCATGTTTTCCAGCCGGCAATCTTTATTCCTGCTAAGCCTCTTCAAGGCCATGATGCTTATAAGAGCAAGGAGTATAAAGTTCAGCAGGGTATAGTTATTTATTAAGATATTGAAAAACCAGTGCAGGGAAGAATGATAGAACAGCAGCCAGGAGCCGGCTATGAGCAGCGGGAAAAAAAAGTAAAGAATTTTTGAGCGCATGGTCATGTGTTTCCGGCTTACTGTTTATGGTACATTCCGGCAGACTCTTCTATGTAAACCTGCCGTTGAATTTTTATATGTAACGATAAAAAGTACTTTGTATTACAAAGTTAATAATAAATTGTTCGTTTCCAAATTGTTTGAGTGAGGTGAGACCTTGGACTCCGCTCAGACTGACATAGAAATTTTGCTCAGGGTATTCAATTGACAATTTGATCTCGAAAAAATTATAGTTTTTGTCTTTTTAGTCTTAGTATCAGACTAAAATTAGTCCGTATAAGTACTCTATATCGCAGATCTGGTAATTTTCAGCCTGCATAAACTACAAGATGTAACACACTCCTTCAGTACCTTCAACAATTCATTTGTTTCCGCAAATTTATTGTCTGATACCTATTTATTTGATATTTTGTAAATTATCTCAGCGTACTAACCTAAACCAATACTTCTTATGGCAGCTTTTTTCAAAAAGGCTCTTGGTATTTTCCTTGAGTTTGATGAAGATCCTAATGCAGAAAAAACCGAGACGACAGAAACTCCGGTCAGTAAAAATCCTGGCACCACGCCCTTGACATCGGGCAAGCCTGCCATGAATCAGGCCGATATCGACAAGTTTGAGAAGCATTTTGAAAAACTTTTCGACCAGGCCAACCTGCCGGGCCCGGATTATTTCGAATTCTGGAAAATGATGGAGACGCTTGAAGCCCATATTGCCGATGAAAAAGCAAGAATATCGGCGGTGTATGCCACACTCACCATTCAAGGTATGACCAAAGAGACGCTCGTGCAGAGTGCTTCTCAATATAAGGACATTATCGAAAAAGATAAAGCTCAGTTCCATAATGCGCTTAATGAAAAAGCAAAGGTGGAGCTGGAATCCAGAAAAGGCCTCGTAACGGATCTTGAAAAAAGAATTACCGCGAACTCCGAAATGATCCAGAAGCTTACCAAGGAGATTACCGAGGCACAGGGAAAAATAAAAACCCTGAATACGGAGATCGTTCAGGAAGAAGCCAAACTGCAAAGCGTATCGGGCGGCTATAGCCTGGCCTGCGACGCAATGCTTAGTAAAATTTCAAAAGACATTCAGAAAATTCAAACCAATATATAATAATGGAAACATCCTTAATACCTACAGACGCTTCTCAAAAATTAAAATCTTACTGGGACAGACCCGGAGGAAAATTCGGAGTCATTGCAGGCATTGGCTTACTGGGTGTGATCGGTTACTATGTGCTCCCGATCATGACCAACATTGTATGGAACACCCTGAACTTCGGTCTGGCATTGCTATGCCTGGGAGTTTTCCTGTATTGTATCACACACAGAAAACTAAGGCTTGCCTTTTTCTATTTCTATGAAATGCTGATGAAAAAACTCATCGGCGTGGTAATAGAGCTGGATCCCTTCATCATCGCCGAAGATTATATCAACGATATGGAAGAGCAAAGAGAAATGCTCTATAAACAGTCGGTCGAGGTGGACGGACAAAAAGAGAAAATCAATATGAAGATCACTGAGAAAGAATCAGAAATGAGAAAACTGCTCAGCAAAGCCAAGGCTGCCAAGGAAAACAATATGGGTCCTGAACTGGGTAATGCTACCCGCCAGATCGCCCGTATCGAAGAGTATGTGAAACAGCTTACTCCCATCCGCGACAACCTGGCTAAGATCGGAGACTATCTGACCAAGATCCACAAGAACAGTGCTTACCTGATCGAGGATGCCAAGAATGAACTGGAATTGAAAAAAGATCTTCATAAATCGGTTACTTCGGGCAATAAAGCCTTGAGCTCCGCGCTGAAGATTTTCAAGGGAGATCCTGAAAAGAAACTGCTGGTGGAACAATCCATGGAGTACCTGAAAGAAGATATTGCCAACAAGCTGGCCAACATGAAAAAGGCCATCGGTTACTCAGCAGACTTTATGCGCTCGATAGACCTTGACAATGCTACCTACGAACAGGAAGGACTGAAAATGCTGGAATCTTTTAATTCAGATTCCGAACTGAAGCTGGATACACACAACAAATTGTCTCCTCAGAAAATACAGGTAGGCGACGTCGGAAAGGTGAATTCGGACTATAACGATCTTTTAAATTAATTTTGTATAACTTTAATCAGTAACAACTTAACCTACAACCTAATATTATAAAACTATGTCAGTCAAAGTAAAAACATCGGGTAAGATTTTCATAATTCTTGCCATACTCGGAGGTCTCTTCGCCGCTAAAATATTATGGTGGGATAAACGTCCTCAGGAAGCAAAAGCTGCTACCGATATCGGAAAAGTAATGCTGCCGGATGCTCCTGAAGCCTCCCTGAAAGGCAATGCTACCCTGCTTGCTCTTCCTTCATCTGAAGTTTCCGTAAACGGCGGAACCAGAATCAGCTGGAAGATCATGGCCTGGAACTCGCAATTCCCGCTGCTTTATGCTAACGGAGGTGGTTCTACGACCAAAGGATCCCTGCTGGACAAGGCCAAACTACAGGTGGAAGTGATCAGACAGGACGATTGTAACAAATCGCTGGCTGACATTGTGAAATTCGCTCAGGATTATAAAGCAAATCCTGAAACTCCCGCTGTATTCGCTTCTTTCATGGGCGATGGTATGCCATTCTTTTTCGCGGCGCTAAGCAAAGAGCTTGAGCCTCTTGGTCCGGATTATCAGCCGATCGCTTTCTATGCCATGGGTAAATCGTACGGAGAAGATCAGGTGATGGGGCCTATAGAATGGAAGAAAGATCCTAAAGCCGCCATTGGAAAATGCGTGGCCTGCGTAATGCGCGACGGCGATATGAACATCCTGTTAAAATGGGCTGGCGACAATGGAATTAAAGTGAATCCGGATGAAAAAACCTATGACAAAAACGCAATCAACCTGATCGCTGCGAATGACTTTCTGGATGCTCCGAACAAATACATTACCGGATACACGGAGTCAAGAAAAGTCATTGAAAATGGAAAGAAAGTAAATAGAGATACTACCGTAGGCGTAGATGGCGTAGCTACCTGGACTCCGGGTGACGTGAACGTGGCTCAGAAAAAAGGCGGACTGGTAACCATTGCCAATACCAAGCAGTACGCTTCACAAATGCCGAACATCACGATTACCATCAAGAAGTTCGCATACGATCACAGAACAGATATCGAAAATCTGATCATGGCTCTTTCACAGGCCGGCGACCAGGTAAGGTCTTTCAACGAAGCTAAAAAATATGCCGCTGATCAGTCTGCCAAAGTGTACAACGAGCAGAACGGAGACTACTGGCTGAAGTATTACAACGGCGTTACCGAAAAGGATGCTACCGGCATGAATGTAAGCCTTGGAGGTTCTATGGCTTTCAATCTCGCCGATGCAGCTAACACTTTCGGTCTTGGAAAAGACGGTCTTGACAGATACAAAGTGGTGTATACCACCTTCGGAGACATCCTGTCAAAAATGTATCCTGAAGTTATGAAGACCTATCCTGCTTATGCTTCTGTGGTAGATAAATCCTTCCTTGCTTCCGTCGTGGCCAACCACCCGGAACTGCTGGAAGGCGAAGCCATCAAGGTGAACTATGCGAACGAGATCACCAACGAGGTTTCTTCCAAATCCTACCAGATCCAGTTCGAGACAGGAAGCTCTGTAATCAAAGCAGGTTCTTATGCCATGCTGGATGAAATCCTGCAAAGCGCTGTAGTCGCTGAAGGATTGAAAGTAGGAGTTTACGGACACACCGACAACGTGGGTAATGACGTAAGCAACCAAAAGCTGTCTGAAGACAGAGCTAACGCGGTCAGGACTTACCTCAGCTCGAAAGGACTTAGTGCCAACAGAATTGATGCAAAAGGCCTTGGTTCAAGCCAGCCGATTGCTGATAATTCCACTGTCGCCGGTAAAGCGCAGAACAGAAGAGTACAGATTGTACTTGGAGAATAATTGCTGAATTCTATTCAATAAGATAGAGAGACTAAGTTCTCTCTATCTTATTTTTTTGATTTTATTTTTTGACTTTGAAGTAGTAGCTCTATGAATTTTTATGGAAACAGCTAAAAAAATATTTGAACCTCTTAGTTTTATCAGCAGGAAGGTTACGCTAACATTAATTATCGGTGAAAGTCTGCTGGCCTTATTGGTCTGGGAGTTTACAGGAGGGGGATTGATACCTTCTCCCAGCAAGATCCTGTCATCCATTTGGCGGATTCTTGGCAGCACGGATTTCTATAACGATCTGTTCAGTAGTCTGACGCTGACCCTGGAGGGCATGGGAATATCCATTGTGATCGCTTTGCTGGTCACTTATCTTTCCCTGATACCGGCCTTCAACCCGATCTCGAAATTCATCATCAAATGTCGGTATCTCACATTGACAGGGCTGATTTTTCTTTTTACACTTCTGACAAAAAATGGCCACGATCTTAAAATCAGCCTGCTGATCTTCGGCATAGTCCCATTCTTTGTGACTTCGCTTCTATCCATTATTGACGCGATCAATGCGCAGGAGTATGAACTCTGCAAAACACTTCGGATGAACAACTGGCACACCATGTACGAGGTCGTGATCAGAGGAAGACTGGATCAGGTCTTTGAAGTCATGAGACAGAACTTCGCGATTGCCTGGATGATGATCACCATGGTAGAAGGGTTGAACATGTCAGAAGGAGGCTTGGGAACTATGCTGATCAAGTCCAACAAATATATTGATCTCGGAACGGTATTCGCCATACTCGTGATCATCTTCATCATCGGGGTGTTTTTTGATTTTATACTCGGACAAATCCGTTACTGGTTATTTCCTTATACAAAACTTTTAGTCAGAAAATCATGAATTCTTATTCGAAAGAACAGCTCATACTTAAGGCGGAGAATGTCAACCTTAAGTATGAAGATAAGCAGATCCTGCGCGATGTCAATTTTGAGGTCCACAACATCACGCGTCCCAATATGCAGCAGGGACAGGTGGTTTCCCTGGTAGGTAGAAGCGGTATCGGAAAGACCCAGCTTTTCAAGATCCTTTCAGGACTGAATAAACCGAATACGGGCCAGGTGAAAATCGATACCGACCAGCATGAAGTAGTGCCTGGAGAAGTCGGTATTGTTCCTCAGAATTATATCCTGTTTAATCACAGAACAGTAGGAGAAAATCTGATGCTGGCGCTTGAGTATTCCGGATCGAAAACTTCTGAAAAAGCGAAGAACGATCTTATCAACCAATATGCAGCCGACTTTGATCTGAAGGAGCACCTGAAGAAATACCCGATGCAGCTTTCGGGCGGACAAAGGCAAAGGGTGAGCATCATTCAGCAGGTGCTGACCGGAAATAAATTTATTCTTCTGGATGAGCCTTTCTCCGGCCTGGATATTCTGATGGTGGACAAAGTCGTGGATCTTCTGCTGAAAATTTCCACACTGAATGAGATGAATACACTGATTATTGTCAGCCATGACATCGAAAATTCTCTGGCTATTTCTGACACTGCTTTTATACTGGCTCGCCAGGAAGGAAAAGAGGGCGCCACCATCACCGAGAAAATTGACCTGATCGAACTAGGCTATGCCTGGAATCCGGATATCAGGAAGAACGAAGGTTTTCAGAAACTGGTAGACAGCATCAAATACAAACTCTAGGAATCTATGAATATTCTGATCTCGGCGCTCTACTTCATTGCCGCAGCATTGTGCGAAATCGGTGGCGTGTACCTGATCTGGAACTGGCTGAGGGAAGGAGGAAGTATCTGGAGAGGGCTTGCCGGACTAGGCATATTGGTACTCTATGGGTTTATTCAAACCTTGCAACCGGGCAGTTTTGAAAAAGTATACGCTTCGTACGGCGGAGTATTTATCGTCCTCTCTATTCTCTGGGGCTGGAAGATCGATGGCATTGCACCCGACCGCTTCGATCTGATCGGCTGTGCAGTAGTGCTTGCCGGAGTGGGAATTATCATGTACTGGCCGAGATAAATCCTTTCAAAGAAAAGGCTGGATCTTATTGTATCAGCGCATTATCCGTCTGCAGAAAATCCGGTTTCAGTTTGAGCGCTTCAAAAATCTGATCTTTATCGTTGATGGTCCAGAATTGGATCTTCAGGCCTTTTGATCTGAGCTCGTTCATCATCTGAGCAGTGGGAGGATTTTCAGGATGGTATTTAAAAGAAAGACCTTCGTAACCGGCTTTGTATGCTTTATGCATGCCATCATTAAAATCTCCAAAAGTAGTGAGGTAGCAGGGGACGCCGGGATTTTTCTTTTTTACTCTGTTTAAGAATGCGGCGTTTTCACATTCCACCATCACATAGTCTGTCATACCATATTGAGAAATGAGGTCTGTGATGTGATCTGCCAGGCTTATCAGGTAGGCAGGCGCGAAGGAGTTTTTAGACGGAAGCCATGACTTGATATCCAGAGAGATTTTTTTGTTGATCTTGTTTTTGCGGTGATGATCAAAAATTTCCTCCAGCTTTGTCAGATGGAATCCATTGCCCTGGCAAGCCACATAGGCGGCGATCTCTTCGTCGGTTCTTTCGGGAATTCTATTCTTATCGCCATCGCATTCTGTAAAATATTCATCGTGAAAAAGCCAGAGGGTGCCCGACAGACTTTTCTGTATATCGATCTCCACCCCGTCAAGATGTTCATAACCGTAAATGACTCCTTCCAGCGTATTCTGCTGAAAAGGCCCGCTGCCTCCTCCTTTATGGCACAACAGCGCTGTACTGTCGGGAACAGCGGCCGGTCTGATATTTTCTGAACCGGAGTTTTTACAACCTGATAAAAACAGTACTGAAAAAAATAATACGGTGCAGGCTGAAAGAATATTCCTCATAGTTATCCTTATTTGAAACGATGTTTTTCATACGAATCAGATTGTTATAGGTAGGTTAAAGGGAGGGAAAGGCCTGCAAAGGTTGTATGCAGGTAACAGAATTTACAATTTTATGCGTTTTTACGCGGAAATGGTGCTTTTTCCGTTGATTTTTAATCGGTGTCTGAAATAGAAAAACACAGCACCCAGACTATAAGCCAGAATATCCCAGAGGTCTGCTGTATGTCCTTTCGTGCTTGCCGGCAATATAATTTCGAATACGACGGTTAGCATCACCACTGCGGTAATCAGATAAAAAAGAGGAAAAAAATAATCGTCTGTTCCGTAAATAAATTCTCTGAAAACAAAGAGTGTGATAGTTGAAAGAACAGGCAGACATATAAGGTCATCCATATAGGAATGAATAAATGGAATAAAAATACCATTCAGCTCAACAACTTTATTCGCTGCAAAAAGAAAGCAGAAAAAAAGAAAGTATGGATCTTTAAGATTTCTCATAGCATGTCAGCCGGCAATGCTGGCGGCAAGCCAGATCAGGAAACCCATTACGGAAATATAGACCATATACCCAAGCCAGGCTACTCTCCTTATAGCCACCATCACGATGGTATCGGATGCTTTTATTTTGAAGAAGCTTTTCTCCTGTGTTTTTTTGACTTTAACCTGAATCGCCTCTCTTGCATGAGACGCCTTTGCCGCTTCTTCATCCAGCAAATGATTACAGTTCCTGCAAAGTTCATCGACGCCACCAGTCCATTCAGACCACTCGCCGCAATGCTTACATTTTTTAATGGGATTCATAAAATACCAGGTAACACCGCAAAGTTACGATTTTGCAGTGTTACCTGTATTTATTTTAAAGCTGGTCTTTAACTTTTACTTTATTTCACCACCAGTTTATGCCTGTACACCT
>JBJMLY010000334.1:0-5681 GCA_045805025.1 Cytophagaceae bacterium
AATTCTCAGATTCTTTTCTGATCGCATCTTTATCAAGACCGCTAGTCAGACCAATAGAGATCTTTCTTACAAGAATACCTACGATTGCTTTTCTGAAGCCAAGCTTTTCCGCCATAACAATGCAGAAGTCCATTTCATTGTCATCGATAGAGCCATCTGCCAGCATCATTTGAACAAGATCAAAGATCTGATCGAATCTTTCAGAATCGTTAGAAGGAATTCTCACATCTTCGTTTGAAGATTCGATGAGCATTGATTCTACTTCCGCTGATTTTAATCCATGCTTCTCCGCTACTTTAAAGATGTACTCTTTTTCAGAATCAGATATTTTACCGTCGGCCTTTGCCAGGGCGATCAGATTCTTTAAATGGCTCTTTTGCAGCTTGGATTTCTTTGTGTCAAAAATGGTTAGCATAAACATAGTCTTTATATTTTTATTTCGATACAAATATCGGAATATTACTAAAACGGGTCAAGTTAACGGGTGTATTTTTTTATTGATTTTCTTATTTTTATTTAAAATTAGATACTTCATTTATTATATAACTATCTAATTTTTAATACAATGCAACTAAAATTCTTAATATCTTCAATTTTTATATTAAATAAGTACAAAAGTATAAAAACAGGATAAATATTAAAATAGTTATATTATTCGTTCTGAAGATACAAAAACAGGCATTCCTGTATCATTTTGATATTGATACGGATAGAGCGGGGAAAGTAACCTTACTTTTTTAACCAGCTGATTCTGTAAAGATCTGAACGTCTGCTATTCAGATTTCGCACCGTGCCCTGTGTGCGTAACTTTTTAAGCAGATCAATATCCAGATCGACCACAAGCGTGGTTTCTGTATTGGGGGTTGCCTCCGCTACAATAGCATCGGGAGGGAAAGAAAAGTCTGAAGGGGAAAAAACGCCGGACTGGGCATACTGAATATCCATGTTCTCAACACCGGGCAGGTTACCCACGCTTCCTGAAATGGCTACATAGCATTCATTTTCAATAGCCCTGGCCTGAGCGCATCGCATGACACGCAGGTATGAATTTTTGGTATCGGTCCAGAATGGTACAAAAAGAATATTGACGCCCTGATCGGCGAGCAGTCTTGAAAGCTCAGGGAACTCTACGTCATAGCAGATCAGAATTCCGATTTTTCCGGCGTCGGTATCGAATATTTTTAGCTTATTCCCTCCTTTGAGTCCCCAGTAGGTTTCTTCGTCAGGAGTCACGTGAAGTTTGTACTGTGAATCCCAGGTACCGTCTCTTCTGCACAGATAGGAAACATTGTAAAGCTCTTTGTCTGTGTATAAAGGCATACTGCCTGAAATAATATTGATGTTATACGAAAGAGCCAGTCTGATCATATTCTCTTTGATCTCTTCCGTATAATCGGCCAGAGCCCTTACAGCATCGGATGCTGTGGTCTTATTAAAAAGAGCCATCAACGGGGCATTGAAGAATTCGGGGAAAATTATAAAATCAGCTTTATAGCCCGATACGGTATCCACAAAGAATTCAATATGCTGAAGCAAATCTTCAATGGAATGTAACCGGCGCATTTTCCATTGCACCACTCCTACCCTCACCACTGATTTTTTACCGCCAATCAGCTTTTCGCCTTCATCATAATATACATTAATCCATTCGAGCAGCGTCGCATAGGATTTAGACTCCTTATCGTCAGGCATATAATTGGTAAGCACCTTCCTGATGTGAAAATCATTGGCAAGCTGAAAAGTAAGAATGGGGTCAAAAACCTCTTTGTTTCTTACTTTTTCGATATACTCTCTTGGGGTAAGCTTCTGAGAATATTTTTTATAACCGGGAATTCTTCCTCCCGCAATAATAGCACGCAGGTTCAGCTTTTCGCAAAGCTCTTTCCGGCCATCGTACAATCTTCGCCCCAGCCTTAGTCCCTGGTATTTGGGATGCACGAATACATCAATACCATACAAAGTATCTCCATCAGCATCATGATTCTTAAGAGTGCCATTGCCTGTAATCTCTTTATAGGTATGGTTGTCACCATACTCCGCATAATTAATAATCAGACTAAATGCGGCAGCCACAAGCTTTCCATTGTCTTCCACGCAAATCTGCCCTTCTGGAAAATAATGGAGCATAGACTTAAGTTCTTTTTTAGTCCAGGCTCCGCCGGCGTTGGAATAAACCATATCCATAATCTCTTTAATATCACCATAGTCGTCCATGGTAATATTTCTGAGATTCAGCTTATGTTCTATATCTTTTATTTTCTTTGTCATGATTTAATTATAGAGGTTTATCCCTCGGCCTGCTTGTCTGAGTACCAGTACTTGTCTGAAAGATCTGCCAGCCCTTCCAGGCTTAATTCCTGCAAGTCTTCATCATAAATTTTAATACAGGAAGATTTTATATAAATATTGCCCCCGCTATAGGTATTCTGGCAATTACTGTAAATCTTGATGTATCCGTTTTCCGCCACCTCAACGGTAAGTATATCCGGACGGAATAATTTTACTTCCTTTACATCCACAACCACCGCCATTTCATCTTCCCATGGCGTGAAGTAAAAATCGTCGCAGCCTTTAAAGACTCCGTAAAAGCAGGAATAATCTTTATGGATCAGATCGGCCAGATAACGGCATTCGATCTTAAAATTGAGATCTGAGCCGCTCATGGACAATTCTTCGAATACTGCTTCCTGCAGCAGACTTAATATATCCTGTATCTTTTCCGGTCTCATCATGATAAAGATAGGTTTTTTTTACAGAATGATGCAAGGAGATTTCAGAAACACTTTACCACATCGTTTATATCAGCAACCTGATATAAACAAACCTTGTTTTCGCATGCGATGCGTTTCCATCCTGAAGGTACGGCAGGAATGAAATCGGGAATCTTATAGCCGCCGCCATACAACATGGTATATTCATCCGTATTATGGTTTACAATTACATATATAGTTCCACGATAGCTGTTTAATTCACCTTTTTTTACCGAAGGATAGGAAACAAAACGATAATTGGCCGGAGGAGAGAATCTGTAATAATAAACGTAGGAATTGGCCAGCCTGTAATCAGTAATCACCAAAGCCTTTCCTTTTCCCACCTGAAGATTTTTTGTAATGATTTTCTTTTCACCGAAAAATGTATCTGACCTTTGATTAAAAACAGATACCAGAGGATGTACCAGCAAAACAATTAACATGGTAAAAAAGAAAGTTGTGAAGCGCGTACGAACGACATAAGCCCATGTAAAGAAAAAGAAAAGAAAAACGGTTCCCAGAATAAGATAAATCAAAGAGATTTTCCGGTCTGCAAAAAAATAGGAGAGCAAGGCAGCAGCTAAAAACAACAGGCCGAAGATCATATTGTATTTCTTTTCTAGGAGACATCGCTGAAGATTGAAGGAAGCTGCCACCGAAAAAACAGGAATGCAGAGAAGCATCATGCGTGGATAGGCAGGAATGGGTGAATAATATGCAAGCGAGGTGCTGCTGAACCAGAACATCAACAGCATGACTGTTCCGCAAACAAGCCAAAAAGAATCGCGCTTCCTCAGATCATAAATTTCCTTCCATCTCCGCCCATAGGATACAGGCAAAGCCAGCAGTATCGGAATCATATATCCCGCAGAGAGCATCATCAGAAATGGTTCAGCGGTAATTCTGTATAGTATTTCTGAAAATGGTTTACCGTAATAGCTCCACGGACTATGATTATGACCTGTTTCAATGGAATCGAGATAATACAGATACTTGCCTGTATAAGCTTTGTAAATCAGAAAGTATACCACTACTATCAAAAATCCTGAAAGGGCTGAAACAAGCCAGAATCTTAGATTCCGTTTCCCGGCCAGATCGATACAAAACACGATAAGAAAAAAAACAAAAGTGTAAATGATGGTAGTTTTCACCAGAAAACCTGTGAGAGCCGACAGCACGAAAGCAAAAGGGTAAATTAATTTAGGTGAACTTCTATACTTGTATAACAACACCAGCGATAGCAGACTAAAAGGCGTAACAATATCATCCGGATAAAGCTTGTTGGAGAAATACAACGTATAAAAATCCAGCCCTGTTAAAACTATGGCGAACATACCGGCTACCGGATCTTCTTTTCGGAATGCAAAATACAATACAGCAATCGTACAAAGTACGGAAAGAAAAGGCCATGCCAGTGAAGAAAAATCATTGACACCAAACAGAGAATAAAAAAAAGCGACAGGAAGAAATACAGCAAACCTGTTGCTATGCAGCTGGTCTGATACCTTATACGTTCCATGAACAAGATCATACGCATATTGCATATACATCATGTCGTCATAAAAGAAGAAACCATCGAAGGTGACTACGGCGAAAATGCCTATGAACAGCAGCATACAGATAAAAAAAAGCAGGTATTTTCTGTTCATAAAAAAACCGGCAGTGCCGGTAGTAAAGTCTCAGGAAAAAACTTTTCTATTGAGATCGAAGCCCTCCAGGTAATCGGCTACCCTTCTGACAAACATGCCTCCCAGAGAACCGTCAATTACCCGATGATCGTAGGAATGAGAAAGAAACATCATGTGACGGATTCCGATGGTATCGCCTTGCGCGCTTTCAATGACGGCCGGCTTCTTAATTACTGCGCCGAGCGCCAGAATAGCCGCCTGCGGCTGTACAATAATGGGTGTTCCCATCATGTTGCCGAAAGAACCGACATTGGAAATGGTATAGGTGCCTCCCGAAAGATCGTCCGGACCAAGCTTATTGGCTCTCGCTCTTCTTGCCAGATCGTTCACGTGTTTGGTAAGGCCGATAATATTCAGCTGATCCGCATTTTTGATTACAGGTACGATCAGATTCCCCGACGGCAATGCGACTGCTACACCAATGTTAATATCCTTTTTAAGAATTATCTTATCGCCGTCTACAGAAATATTGACCATCGGATAATCCTTGATGGCACGAATTACCGCTTCAATGAATATGGGAGTATACGTAAGGGCGGTACCCTCCTTTTCCATAAACTCATTCTTCATCCGGTTTCTCCAGTATACAATATTTGTTACATCGGCTTCCACGAATGAGGTAACGTGCGGAGAAATTCTTTTAGATTCCACCATACGGTCGGCAATCATCTTTCTCATCCTGTCCATCTGGATGATCTCGTAATTGCCGCTAAGCGAGCTGGCTGGTTTTACAGACTCATGAATCTCCTCGTGCTTTTCCTGCTCCTTGTTCGTCTGAATATTCGGCTTGACATGAATATCGCCTTTTTTTCTTTTCTCCAGGTAATGGAAAATATCATTCTTAGTAACACGGCCTTCTTTGCCTGTACCTGGAATACCTTCAAGTTCCTGAAGCGGAATATTCTCTTTGCGGGCTATATTTAAAACCAGGGGAGAATAGAATCTGCCTCCTGATGATTTTTCTGCTTTGAAATTGCTTTGCTCTGCCGGTATTGCCGTCTGTTCTTTCTTAACCTTGTCCTGAATAACTGTTTCTTTGATCTCTTCCTTTACAGATTTCTCTACGATGTGTTCATCGTCTCCCGTGCTGATAATGGCAATGGCTTTCCCTACGGCCACCACTTCGCCTTTCTGAGCCAGAATTTCTTTCAATATGCCGGCATGGGTTGCAGGAACTTCCGTATCCACCTTATCGGTAGCCACTTCGAGGACAGCCTCGTCCTGCTCGATACGATCGCCGACT
>JBJMLY010000335.1:0-3110 GCA_045805025.1 Cytophagaceae bacterium
ATCTCCCTGGACAGCATCAACGGGGCCGACTGGGCTCATATCCTGTTTTTCCAGGACCCCAAAGCTTTCATGGAAACGATCTGTACGGATTCATTGAAAGCTGCTGTGATCAAACCACTAAAGATTATCCCTGCCAGTTTCGGCACACTTATTATTGAGCATACGCATGAAACGAATGCCGGCAAGACCAATCAGTATACCACCATTCTGATCAAGCATGTGTATTTCAAAGATCCGGTAACGGGTGAAAAGACCGAAGTGAAAAATGAACTGATCTGGAAAGTGCTGGATCCTGAAGGTACTGGAAAGTAGTTAGCTGAAATTACATTTTACACTCAGAATTTTTTCGGTTTTTTCCGTAATCTTAAAACGTTCATCCACGCGGTAATTAACTACCCAGGCAATGGATCCGTTGGAGGTAAGCACGTAAATTTTATCCTTTAAATTCAGAGGCACTTTCTGATCGATCAGAAAATCGCTAAGCTTCTTTTTCTTGTTCATACCCAGCGGACAAAACCAGTCGCCTTCCTTCCATTTTCTGAGCTGCAGAGGAAACTTCAGCTTCTCAAGATCGATGCAGGCTGTATCACGGGAAGAGCTGATTTTAAATTTTTCACTATCCGACAACTGAAGATTCAGTTTCAGATCCTCCGTTTCAACCTGCGAATCGCCCTCCTGGATCGAAAGACTCATGAATCCGGAAAGATTTTTAGAGGTAATTACCAGCTGATCCCGATCCTTAACCAGCAGATAGGCCGGAGCTTCGAATTTTTTTCCAGGCGTAGCTTCCAGGGATGAAAAAATTTCCCGCACGACGGCATAACCGAAGCCATATTCTTTCAGCAATTCAAAAAGTACCGGTAGACTGCGGTCTTTATCTGAAAACTTTTCAAGGCTGAAGTAATGTACATTCCCTTCTACTCTAAACAATTCCTTCCCCAGCTTTTCAATGTATTCCTGATACACTTTTTCCGCGGCCGAAATCTTTTCTGTCGTCTGAGTGATGGTGTTTTCAAGATCGGGATTCAGCTTTTTCAGCAGAGGCACAACTTCATTCCTGAGCAGATTCCTTGAATACTTATTCGATTCGTTCGAGCTGTCTTCTCTCCAGCCCAGATTTTTTTCTGCTACATAATCCATAATCTGCTCACGGTCGGCAAACAACATAGGACGGACAATCTTCCCTTTCTGCGCGCTGATCCCGTGCAATCCGGCTATACCTGTACCCCTGACCAGGTTCAGCAGCATGGTTTCCAGCACATCGTTGCGATGATGAGCCACGGCGACTTTATCATATTTTTCCTTCAGCAGCAGTTCGTTAAACCATGCGTATCGAAGTTCACGTGCTGCCATCTGTATGGAGATCTTTTCCTTTTCCGCAAATTCCGCGGTATGAAAATGCTGAACAAAGACAGGTACCTTGTACTTTTTAGCCGCTTTGCGGACAAACTCTTCATCGGCCTCCGACTCCTCTCCTCTCAGTCCGAAATTGCAGTGAGCCATCGCAAAATTATATTTTGCTTCGGAAAATAGTCCGGCCATGCAGATGGAATCGATTCCCCCACTTACGGCCAGGATTACCCGCTCTTCCGAACCGAAGAGCCGATTTTCAGTTATAAATTGGCAAAAGCTTTGCAGCATAAGTCCAAAGATAGCCGGATTCGCAGGATTAAAGGATGAAAAGGATCAATTTTTGCTATTGAATTGGTATTTTTGCTTTAATACATCATCATGACAGGAACTAACACAGTAAGAATGTACAGATTTTTGATCAGCCTCACGCTCATGATTTTTCTATTAATCATTTCAGGCAGTTCCGGTTTTGCACAGGTTTCAGGCAAATTCAGTATCGGAAAGAAAAAGGATAAAATCAAGCTGGAGCATGCTAATGAACTGGAAGGCGCTCCGAGAAACGGAGAAAAAGTAAATATCCTAAGAGGCAATGTAGCTTTCAGTCAGAAAGGTGCCCTGATGTATTGCGACTCAGCCTACCATTACAAAAAAAGAAACAGCATCGATGCCTTCGGCAATGTCAGGATCAACCAGGGCGATTCGATCACACTTACCGGAAATACGCTGAATTATAACGGAGACAGTAAACTCGCTATCGTGAAAGGGAATGTGGTGCTGAAAGACCGGAAAATGACTCTGACTACCGATGCCCTCAACTACGACATGAGAAACAAGCTTGCTTCTTACAATACAGGAGGTAAGATGATAGACAAGGACAATACGCTGACCAGCCAGAACGGCAGTTACTCGACCGAAAGTAAGACCCTTTATTTTAAAAAGAACGTGAAGGTGGTTAACACCAAACAAGGGTTCAGCCTGACCGGCGACACGCTTGAATACAACACCATTTCCAAAATGATCACCTACCGGGGGCCTACCACCATCGTCAATAAAGACGGGACGATCACGGCCAATTACGGAGAATACAATACCCGCGATTCTTCGTCGGTGATCCAGGGGGAAAGCAGAGTAAAGTCTGGCAATTTTTTACTTACTGCAGACCATATGCAATACAACGGCGATAAAAAACCCGGACTGGCAAAAGGACACGTGAGGATGGTTTCCGAAAAAGACAACATCGTCATTGAAGGAGATGAAGCTTACTACTGGAAAAATTCAGGCGTATCGAAAGTATTCGGACACCCGCTTATGAAAAGCATTTCAGGTACGGATACCTTATTTCTGACAGCAGACACGTTAGTCTCTTTTGACAATCCGGATAAAAGTCAGCGAAAATTATTTGCCTACAAAAACACCAAGATCTTTCGCAAGGACCTTCAGGGAAAATGTGATTCATTGCTTTATAATTTTTCAGATTCCACGATCTATTTTTTTAACGATCCGGTTTTATGGAATGCCGGCAACCAGATGTTCGCCGATTCAATCAACATTCAGCTTGCTAACAAAAAGATCAGCCAGATGAATATGAATATCAACTCCTTTATTATTTCGAAAGACAGCCTTAAGAATTTTAATCAGATCAAAGGCCGTAAGATGACTGCTTTCTTCAAGGACAACAGCATTTCCAAAATCGATGTTAAAGGAAACGGAGAAAGCATCTACTTTGCCCTGGAAAATGACACGGCCCTGGTGGGCAT
>JBJMLY010000336.1:0-2491 GCA_045805025.1 Cytophagaceae bacterium
ACTTCCATTCTTTGAAAGCTTCGAAAATCCCGGCTTTATGTCAAACGGATGGAAGATCAATAATCCGGACTCTCTGAATACCTGGACCCGAACGACGCCAGGGACTTCAAGCTCTTACAGTATATTTATAAAAAACGACAGTGTTTACAATACCGGTGCTCCCGCCAACACATACTACGATCTGCTGACCACTCCTTTTATCAGCTTCGGCAATAGCAATGCTCCCTTCATGGAGTTTGACATGGCATATGCCAAAGCTGCCAGCCTGAAAACGGATAGCCTCATCCTTTCCTATAGCATTCTCTGTGATACAGTATGGACTCCCCTGCTGAATCTGAACGGCAGCCAGCTGGCCAGCACATCGCTTATTCAGAGCTCGTTCGTTCCTGGCAGCGGCGACTGGAAACATTATAAAATCGATCTGTCCGCTCTCAACAATAAAAGATTTGTGAGGCTGAGGTTCGAAGATTATTCCAAAGGAGGCAACAACCTTTACCTGGATAACATCAATATTTACTCCACCTCAGACCATCTGAAAGTAAATCTTTATCCTAATCCTGTTTCCGAGGATGTTACGCTCGAGGTAAGCATTCCCTCACAGGAAGATGTGACGATCGAGGTTTTCGACGCGATGGGCAGGATGATACTGAAACAGACGGTAAGCAACACGGTGAGCTTTGTCGGCGGAATCAATGTATCCAATTTACCGGAAGGGATGTATTTTCTTCGTGTAATTGGCAACAAGGAAAAAATTGTCAAGAGGCTTCAGGTGAACCATTAAGCGCGCATGATTACCTGGACCTTATTTCCTTTTCTGAGATTTCTGGCTGCTTTTATCCCCGGTATACTCTTTTATTATTTCTTCAGGCCTTCTTTCAGCTTTTTGCCTCTCATTATAACGCTGTCTGTATTTTACGCGGTACTCTTCTTTATTCTGCGGGGACGGTCTTCGATGCATACATTCCGCCCATGGTTAGGATTACTCGGGCTCTCCATTTTATTTTTATGCGGGATACAGGTTTCAAGGCAGCATGATCACCTGCTGAATGAAAATCATTTAAGCCAGCGGACAGAACCAACGGATTATTATACAGGCACTGTGATCAGCGATCCTGAAGAAAAAGAGAAAACTTATAAAATGGTGCTGGAGCTTGACGCTATAGGACATCATTCTCAGTGGAAGAAATCTTCGGGCAAAATATATGTTTACCTGCGAAAAGGATCCACTCTTCCATTGTATGGAGATAAGGTTCTGATTCAGGGAAGTCCTCAGGCCGTTCCCCCTCCCGCCAATCCGGGCGAATTTGATTACCGCTCCTACCTGGCCCGGCAAAATATCTTTCACCAGCATTTTGTGAAAGATAATGAGCTCGTTATTACAGGACATGCGGAACCGAATCCAATTCTTGCATGGTCTATCTTTCTCAGAAAAAAATCGGATGCCTCGCTGAAAAAATTTATTCCTTCGGAAAATGAGTACAAAATCGCTTCCGCCCTGGTGCTGGGAATCAGAAACAGCCTGGACAACGAGATCAGAAATGCTTACAGCAACACCGGTACCATGCACATCCTTGCCGTCTCCGGACTTCATATCGTGTTGATCTTTCAGGTCCTGAGCCTGCTCTTCGCTCCTCTCAAAAAGTTACGCTATTCTGAAATTTTTATGCCGCTGCTATTTATTACACTTTTATGGTTCTACGCGCTGATAACAGGGCTTTCAGCTTCCGTACTCCGAGCAGTAACCATGTTTTCTTTTGTGATCATTGCCAAAGCCATCAACCGGAATAGCAACATCTATAATACTCTTGCTCTTTCCGCCTTTTTACTTTTATGCATCGACCCGATGCTGGTGATGGATGTTGGCTTCCAGCTTTCCTATCTTGCCGTGCTGGGCATTGTTTATCTGCATCCGAAAATTTACCAGGCGATCGATTTCAGAAGCCCGGCCGCTGACAAAATATGGGAGTATACCAGCATTTCCCTGGCAGCACAGCTCGCTACGTTTCCACTCGGCTTACTATACTTCCATCAGTTCCCGGTTTACTTTCTGCTTTCCAATTACCTGGCTATACCCATTTCTTTTCTTATCCTTTATCTGGGTCTGGCGCTTCTGGCTTTCAGCTGGGCTCCGATGCTGGCAGGCTGGATCGGGTTCGCCACAGGAAAACTTATCTGGCTTATGAACGCCATCGTATATACGATTGAAAAACTTCCCATGGCCCTGATCGACGGCATTCAGATAAGTCAGACACAGCTGCTGCTGATCTACCTCTTCCTGTTTTTTATTTTAGCGTTCATCGCTCTGAAAAAACTCCGGTATCTCTCAACTGCTTTAGCTGCTCTTCTCCTTTTCTCTTCCTTCAGCCTCATGAAAATTACAGAACAGAAGAATAGCATAAGTCTTGCCGTATACAATATCAAAGGACATCGTGCCATTGCACTTATTGAAGGACAGAAAACAACGCTGCTGCTGGATTCAGCCCTGAACCAA
>JBJMLY010000337.1:0-4316 GCA_045805025.1 Cytophagaceae bacterium
AATGGTGTCGTGATCGGAAGTGTCATGAGGGACATCGAATTCAGTGTAATCAATTGCAATAACAACATACCCACCCTGAGCGGGATTAATAACACCGCTTCGGATTCTATTGGTGTCTGCGCAGGAAGTAATATATGCTTTAATATTTTTGGAAAGGATGCCGATGCAAATCAGAACCTGACCATGAGCTGGAATAAGGTGATCGATACGACCAAATCAACTTTTGTGGTCACTGGCACTTCAAAAACTCCAAAAGCAAAATTCTGCTGGCAAACCAGCCTCAGTGACATAGGACTTCATCAGTTTACAGTAAAGATTACCGATGATTTTTGTCCCATTGTTGGAGAAAATACCAAGACCTATAAGATCAGGGTATATCCCAATCCGAAGGTGACACTTCCTGCCGATATGGTTATAGCTTGCAACGCCAAAGCATCGCTTAGCCCTACCGTCACACAAGCCGTGGCGCCCTTTTATTATAAATGGAATACAGGAGAGATCACCAGCACGGTTTCAAAAGGCCAGGGTTATTATACGGTAAAAGTTACCGACGGACATGGATGTGTGGGGTCCGATGACATCAGTGTCAACAGCGGAATATTTGCCGGGTTTACAAATACAAAAAAATGCGTAGGCCAAACGGTTTCTTTTAAAGATACGTCGGTAAGTCTGGCAGGAACCATCGTTGCCTGGACCTGGGATTTTAATGACCCGGCTTCCGGTCTGCAGGACAGCTCCCATCTTCAGAATCCAACACACACATTTACCAAAAGCGGGATATTCAACGTAAAGCTTACTGTCACCGATAACAATGGCTGCAAAGGTACTGTGGTCAGGCAGGTTAAGTTCTGCGATATACCCAAGGCCGATTTTGTAAAGATGGATTCGTGCCAGTACAAAACGCTTCCTTATCTTGACCGCACCAAGGTCACTACCTGCGGTATACAGGAATATATATTTTCTACCGGTGACGGGCGCGGTGCTTATGTGGATACCCTGGTGGTGCCCTTCTCGGTAGCTCCTTACCTGGCGCCTTATTATCCGGGAAACCCATTTGTATTTGATTTTCCAAACGGCAATGGAGATTTCCCTCCGGATTCTGGTGTGTTTAACGTCAAACTCGTAGCCATCAATGAAAACGGCTGTAAAGATTCTGTTACCAAGAAAGTGACGATCTATAATCATCCTAAACTTATCCTGCTCGAGACTGATTATTATTTTGATTGCAGCAATCCGACCAAAACCCTGCATTCCACCAATTCAGGCGGCCATCCTCCGCGTAAGCTGATGTGGAGTACTGGTGAAACGACCGATAGCATTATCATTAATAAGCCGGGCACTTATTCGGTCACCGTTACCGATGCATACGGGTGCGATACGACAGCCAAGGTGGATGTGATGTGGCCTATAGCCCCTCAATATTTTACTTCTCCTTATTGTAAATCCACCGACCCCATTCATTTCACGGATCTGACCATTTCTCAGTGGGGGCTTGCCTCCTGGAATTATACATTCGGAGACGGTTCATCCAGTTCTTTACAGTACCCTTCGCACGTCTATACAGGCAATCAGGTATATAATACAAAATTGGTAGTGACCGATGTGACAGGCTGCAAGGATTCCATTTCATTGCCTTTGATCCATGTGCTGCCTGACAGCATCTTCCAGGCGACCCCCACTCCATTGTGCCTGGGACAACCGCTGAATATTAAAAGTCCGACGGGGGAGTTTATCGATTCCCTGATCTGGGATTTCGGAAATGGTGTCCTCAGTTCATTTGACACACTCACGATGCAGAAAGTATATACCCCGAACAGGAAATTTACCTATGCCGGAAATTATCTATATCCGGCAGGATCAGAAGGGAATACATATACCGTAAAGCTACGGGTAATGTATAACAACAAAACCTGTATAAAAGATTACAGCACCAACATCAGCATTTTTCCTGCTTTTTCTGTAGGAATAGATTCTCTTACCGGGCAATGTGCCGGTGATGTGAGCAGATTTTATGGATCTCAGAAACAAGGTCCTCCGGATCCGAACATTGTCTGGAACTGGAAATTCTATTATGACGACCCTGCCACGGGAAATGCAGTTCCGGAAGATTCCTCCACGTTACAGAATCCGACAGCCGTTCTTCCGAGTCCGACTGATTACGATAATTTCCATGCCGTGCTGACGGCCACCAATACCGATGGATGCGTGGTATCAACTCCGAATGCAAATTTTGCTATCCTGGATCTGCCTCCGCCTGTTATCTGTGCCGACAGACATTGTGCCACCCAGCAAACCCAGTTTTTCTATTTCTGTAATGTATTTCCGGAAGTCGTGATCGACAGCGTACATTGGGATTTCGGAGACGGAACACCCGGCACTTCAGCCTTTGAGCCCTTTCATATTTATGCGGATTCAGGAACGTATATTGTAAAAGCGGAGATATTTAATTTTGCCTTCGGGTGCTCTCAGAGCGCTACCGTTCCTGTAAAAATGTACCTGCTCCCCGATGCGCAGCTTCAGACTTCCGATACATGCCTGGGACTTCCCATGAGCTTTAAAGATCTGTCAAACTCCGTAGCTCCGGATACAATTTCTTCCTGGTATTGGGATTTCGGCGATGGAACTTCATCCGCTTCTCAGAATCCGACTCATACTTATTCATCTGTGGGAAGCTATAATGTGAAACTGATTGTGACCAACTCTATTTCCGGTTGCAAAGATACCTCCGTCGTTGGGGTAGCGAATGTTCGTCCGTATCCTACTGCTGGCTTTACCGTCAACACCAATGAGCTTGTCACAGGGCGTCCGGTACTCTTTACGGATATGTCGACCGGAGGTGTTCGCTGGCTGTGGCGCTATGGCGATGGAGACTCCGCAGTGATTGTGGATCCTTTAAACAAGAATCCGGAGCATACCTATGCGGGTACCGTTAAATCGGCAACCGTTACGGAAATTGTTACTAATCAGTTCGGTTGTTCCGACACGGCAAGCATGGAGTTAGACCTGAACATATTCTTTGTGTTGCCGAATGCATTCAGTCCAAACGGCGATAACAATAACGATACATTCTTCCCTCAGTACAAAGGTATCGCCAGCATCCAGGAATTTAAAATTTATGACCGGTGGGGACAGAAAGTGTATGAAGGAGACGGTGATATGAAAGCAGCATGGGACGGAAAATACAAAGGCGAAGATCAGCCTCTGGGTGTATATGTATATTATGCGAAGGCAGTGGCCTACAACGGCGAGGAATTTGTGCAGAGTGGTAAACTAACTTTACTGAGATAAGCGATGAGGATAGGTAATTTTAATAAGAAAGTTTTCTCCGTAGTTATTCTTTCTCTCGTTGTATCACTGGCAAATGCTCAGGATATACACTTTTCACAATTTTACAGTACAGCGCTTGCCACTAATCCGGCACTGACAGGCTTGTTCAAGCAGGATTACAGAGCTACGCTGATTTACAGAAGGCAATGGAAACAGATCAATGCCTCTTTCATTACCAAAGCATTCGGCGGCGATGCCAATTTTATCCTCAGTGCAAAAGATAAACTTGGTGTAGGAATATTTGTCATGAACGACCATGTTGGCGATGGCATTATTAAGAATAATACATTTCTGGTTTCCACCGCTTACCATCGCACACTTGATGCTGCCAAACGCCATAGGGTTTCAATAGGAGTACAGACCGGTTTTGTGCAAAAGAATATTGACTATACGACCCTTATCTTCGGAAGTCAGATCCACAATTATGCGCAGGATCCTAATTCACCTTCCGGAGAGCCTTTGGGCAAAACCAATTTCAGTTATCTCAATCTGAACTCGGGAGCAGTCTGGACATTTAAGTATAGTGATAAGCTGGACATGCAGTCTGGTATTTCCTTTTTCAACATGGTTAAGCCGAAGGAAAGCTTTATTCAATCGCTGGCGGCGCCTGATATCAATAAGCTCAGAGGAAGATTTCTCCTGACCGGTAATGTGAGGTATCAGCTGACCGATAAAATAAGTCTGATGCCTGCCTTTATGCTCATGAAGCAGACCAAGGCCATGGATCTTAACATCGGTTCATCGGTGGGCTACGCCATGAATATGGATAAATCAACTATTGTCAGGGCGGGGCTCTGGTACAGGTCAGCCGATGCAGTGGTGCTGAGTACAGGAATCAGATTTAAAAATTATGATCTTGGTTTGAGCTACGACTTTACTTCTTCAAGCCTCAATCAGGTAAAAAATGCACCCACTGTCAACGATCATGCAAAGGTAGGTGCTTTTGAATTTGTGCTGACCTATTATGGGTTTTTTAAGAGGGCTTTACC
>JBJMLY010000338.1:0-5925 GCA_045805025.1 Cytophagaceae bacterium
ATTTATCATGGATTGCCATTGGATCTTTATAAATCTTATGAAGGCGATGGGAAGTACCTGGCTTTTATAGGCAGGATGTCCAGGGAGAAAAGACCCGACAGGGCTATTGAAATTGCCCTCAGGACAGGAATACCACTAAAAATTGCTGCCAAGATTGGTGTTCAGGATGAAGAATATTATTACAAAGAAATAAAACCGCTCATTGATAACAATCCTCTGATAGAATTTATCGGGGAGATCGGGGAAAAGGATAAGAATGAGTTTCTCGGAAATGCGATCGCGATGCTTTTCCCAATCGACTGGCCAGAGCCCTTCGGTCTTGTGATGATTGAATCCATGGCCTGTGGAACACCGGTTATAGCCTGGAGCCAGGGAAGTGTGCCTGAAATTATCGATCATGGTGTTTCCGGTTTTGTGGTTCAGTCTGTCGAAGAGTCAGTGGAAGCTATCAGGAAAATCAGTTCTATTAGCCGGAAAAAGGTAAGAGAAGCTTTTGAGCGCAGATTTTCTTCGAAAGTAATGACTCAGAATTATCTCGACCTGTATGATGATCTGCGAAATGTAAAACCGATCAGCGAAGCAAAATATCTTAATTTCTGAAGCATGGGAAATTACCTTAAATATAAAAATCAGTATTACATTCTGGCCACTTCGTCCCTGGCGGACGACCGCACCATGGTTTTAAAACACGGCGATGGGTTCGGGGTGTTCGATCGTTACGGCGATATTCATCCCGTAGGACAAGGAGCGCAGGGAATGTATTTTGAAGGAACACGATTTCTTTCAAGGATGGAGCTATTGGTAGAAGGCCAGCGCCCTCTGATCCTCAGCTCAAGCCTGAAGGAGGAAAATGAAATTCTTACTTGTGACCTTACAAACCCCGACTTTGATTTGGGTAATGGGGTAATACTGGAAAAAGGTACGCTGCATATTCACCGAACAAAATTTATGTGGGATGGAGCTTGTTATGAAAATATCAGGCTTTCAAATTTCGGTACAGAATCTCTTACATTCACCTTATCATTCGGCTTCGATGCAGATTTTAAAGATATCTTTGAAGTCAGAGGTCTGCCAAGAAAGAGCAGGGGGAAATCACTCAGGACAAAAAGATCTCATGACGAACTGATATTGGGTTATCGGGGATTGGATAAGATCGTGCGTTCGACCCGAATAAAATTTGAATCGGTTCCCAATGTCATTGAAGAGAAACACGCGGTCTTCCAGGTTTGTCTTCTTCCGCAGTCATATCACGATATGTCAATTTCGATGAGTTTTGAAATTGATGGTAAGAAGACAGCTCCAAAAACATATCAGGAAGCACATGATGAACTGACTACCCATCTTGAAAAAGCCAAGAACGATATTTGTGATATCTATTCTTCCAATGAGCAATTCAACGAATGGCTAATCAGATCCAGATCGGATATGACTACGATGGTCTCTAAGACAGAGCATGGACTTTACCCATACGCTGGGGTTCCATGGTACAGCACACCTTTCGGCCGCGATGGGATTCTGACAGCCTGGGAATGTTTATGGATGGATCCCAAGCTGACCCAGGGAGTACTGCTGTTTCTGGCACAAAGTCAGGCCAAAGAGTTCAACGACTTTCAGGATGCGGAGCCCGGCAAGATTTTTCACGAAATGAGAGGAGGAGAAATGGCCGAGCTGGGAGAAGTTCCTTTCAAGCTTTACTACGGAACCATCGACGCTACTCCATTATTCGTAAGTCTGGCAGGTGCCTATTATGAAAGAACAGGAGATCTCGATACCATTTTGAAGATCTGGCCTAACATCGAACTGGCGCTGGAATGGTGCGACAAATATGGAGACCTGGATGGAGACGGCTTTGTAGAATACGCCAAGAAATCGGAGAAAGGTCTTGTGAACCAGGGCTGGAAAGACTCGCACGATTCAGTGTTCTATGAGAACGGACAGCTGGCACAAGGTCCCATTGCTCTCTGTGAAGTGCAGGGCTATGTGTACGATGCGAAAGTAAAGGCTTCGGAACTGGCAAAAGAACTGGGCTTTCCGGCGAAAGCGGAAATGTATTCCCGTCAAGCCGAAGAGTTCAAAGAAAAATTTACCAAAGCATTCTGGATCGAGGAAAAGAACACGTTTGCCCTGGCTCTGGATGGAGAAAAACGACCGTGTCGTGTGGTGAGTTCGAATGCCGGCCATTGTCTTTTTTCTGGTATTGTAAAACCTGAACATGCCGAGAAGCTGGCGCGGACCCTGATGAACGATAAAATGTTTTCCGGCTGGGGTATTCGTACCATCAGCACAGAGGAAGTACGATACAATCCCATGTCTTACCATAACGGTTCTATCTGGCCGCACGATAATGCCATGATCGCTTACGGACTGGCCAAATACGGGTTTATTGAAGAGGTGAATCGGGTGATTACGGCCATGTTTGATGTTACCATGTATGTGGAAGCGCAAAGACTTCCTGAATTGTTCTGCGGATTTGAAAAGAGAAGAAGCGAAGGTCCGACGGCCTATCCTGTAGCCTGTTCGCCTCAGGCCTGGGCTGTAGGCTCTATTTATATGATGCTGCAGGCCTGTCTGGGCATTAAGATCGACGCCAAAGCGAATACCATTTATTTCTATAAACCCGATCTGCCGGATTTCCTGAAGGAGATTACCATCGCGAACCTGAAAGTGAATGATTCAAATGTGGTGCTGCAGGTTCGAAAAAATATAGGAGAGGTGACTGTTCATTTGCTGCATCGCGACGGAGATGTAAAGATCGATGTGATCGAAGATTACAGATGGCACGGTGCTAAACCGAAGATCTTGGAGAAAGAGTATAAGCTTTGATGCTTATACTCTTCTTTGTTATTTAATCCCTGTATAATTAAAAGGTGTAATCTTTCTCAATTCCGCCTTAACCTGATCGCTTACTTTCAATTCATCGACAAAAGTGCGGATCGTTTTCGCGCTGATCTTTTCATTCTTTCTGGTCAGGGCTTTCAGCGCTTCGTAAGGCTTTGGATATCCTTCGCGTCTGAGTATGGTTTGCAGTGCTTCCGCCACCACGGCCCAGTTATCTTCCAGATCTGCTTTCAGGGCTTCTTTGTTAAGTTCGATCTTGTCAAGGCCTTTCATCAGGGACCTCAGCGCGATCTGCATATGAGCCAGCGGAACGCCGATGTTATGGAGAACGGTAGAGTCTGTCAGGTCTCTCTGTAATCTGGAGATTGGCAGCTTGGCAGAAAAGTGTTCGAATATGGCATTCGCAATGCCGAGGTTTCCTTCTGAATTTTCAAAGTCGATCGGGTTTACTTTATGCGGCATCGCCGACGAGCCGACTTCTCCTTCTTTAATTCTCTGCTTAAAATAGCCCATGGAAATGTATTGCCACATATCGCGGTCCAGGTCAATGAGAATGGTGCTGATCCTTTTCAGGTTATCAAAAAGAGCCGCCATGTTGTCGTAATGTTCGATCTGGGTGGTATACTGACTTCTTTTAAGCTTCAATGATTTTTCCACCAGCTTATTCCCGAATTTCACCCAGTCCGTTTTCGGGTAAGCGACCGTATGAGCGTTAAAGTTACCGGTAGCTCCGCCGAATTTTGCAGAGTAGGGGATGGTTTTCAAAAGAGCACTTTGGTTGTCGATTCTTTCGGCAAAGACCATCAGCTCTTTTCCCAGCTTGGTCGGGGAAGCAGGCTGGCCATGTGTATGTGCCAGCATCGGGATATTCTTCCAGAGCTTAGCCAGGCTCTTTATTTTTTTATTTACATCGCTGAGCTGAGGAATAATTTCCTTTTCCATCGCCTCTTTCAGCAGCAGAGGAATGGCCGTGTTATTGATGTCCTGCGAGGTAAGTCCGAAGTGAATGAACTCCTGGTACTTCGAAAGCTTCAGATCCTGAAATTTGCCTTTGATGAAATATTCCACTGCCTTCACATCGTGGTTAGTGGTCTTTTCAATATCCTTGATTTTATTGGCGTCCGCTTCTGAAAAGTCTGTATAGATCTCCCGCAGGGATTTAAATTTATTTTTGCTGAATGACTTAAGCTGAGGCAGGGGCAGCTCGCACAAGGCGATAAAATATTCGATTTCAATAAGAACTCTGTATCGGATCAGTCCATATTCTGAAAAATAGCCGGCAAGATTTTTTACCTGGTTTCTGTACCTCCCGTCAACAGGAGAAATTGCTGTGAGTTTATTCAGTTCCATTTTTAAAAAGAAAGGGACAAAGATACATATTTCCTGCTATGCACCCAGCAAATAAAAGCGGGCAAATTCCATGAAACAAGCGGGAAACCCTAGAGTGAAATTCACGTTCAAACACAAAAAAGGTATATAAAGTCGCCTTCTTTATCCATTTTGCCCTATTTAGAATAGGTAAAGTTTCATTTTTAACGCCGGATTTATATATATTTAGCACATGGTTAATGAGAAGGAGCCTGACCAAGGCACATTTTTTAAGAATAAACGGACCGAATTCCTCATAAGTCTTGCCAATAATATCCTCTACGGATTCATTATCGTCAACATTGTTGTGATCTGTCTGGAAACAGTAGAAGAACTTGATTACCTGGAATATTATTTTGACATTTTCGAGTTTGCTTCCATTATTGTTTTCTCCATCGAGTATGGAATCCGTGTAGCCTGGGCTTATTCCCAAAACAGGATGTGGGCCTACATCATCTCACCGCTTGGTATCATCGATTTTATTTCTATTATGCCTTTTTATCTAAAAGAGCTGAACACCGGCAACTTCAGATTCGTCAAGGTTTTCCGGATGTCCAGGTTTCTTAAGATTTACAGACATTCGGAGCACGTTAAAATCATTTCAGAAGTAGTTCAGAGCAAAAAGGAATACCTGCGCTCAGTGGTATACGCCACGGGTATGGTACTGTTTTTCTGCTCTTGTGCCACATATTATTTTGAGCATGAAAAACAGCCGGCTGAGTTCAGCAGCATTTTTTCCGCTTTATGGTGGGGCATTTGTACGCTGACGACCGTGGGTTCGGGAATTTACCCTTTAACGATAGGAGGTAAGATCATGGGCTCTATGCTTGCTCTGGTGGGCATAGGTCTTGTAGCCATTCCTGCCGGTATTCTCAGCGCCGGCTTCGTAGAAGTGATGGAAAAGAAAAAGGTGAAAGTGGTGCACGAAGGAATAATTATGCAGGATATTACATCCCACAAATTCTTTTTTATTCTGGATGGGGAAGAGGGCTTCTTACGGTACAAGATTGACCATCAGAAAATAGATCTTTACCACACTTATGTCCCGGACGATCTTCGTCAATTTGGGTTCGGCAAGAAACTGGTAGAATTTGCTATTGCCTATTCAAAGGAAAATGATTTCAAGATCATTCCCACCTGCCCTTATGTGAAAAAGTATTTCAGCGAGCATCCTGACCTTAAGGACCTGCTCGTTAGCTGATAATACCTTTGATGTATTCCTGAGTTTTCTTCTCTTTCGGATTTTCCAGAATTTCCATCGCCGGTCCATGCTCGATGATCTCTCCCATGTACATGAAGATAAGGTAATCGGCTATTCTTCTGGCCTGACGAAGAATGTGCGTTACCACGACAATTGAATATTTCTGCTTGAGCTCAATGAATTTCTGCTCAATGTGATGGCTGGAAATAGGATCGAGTGCCGAAGTAGGCTCATCGCCCAATATGATCTCAGGCTCCACTGCCAGTCCGCGTGCCAGGCATAATCGCTGCTGCTGTCCGATGGATAAACGGGAAGCAGGAGTGTTCAGACGGTCTTTCACTTCTTCCCAGAGGCTGGCTTCTTTCAGATAGAATTCCACCATGGCATCCATCTCTCCCTTTGTCTTTTTCATACCATGGATCTTCGGTCCGTAGGCAATATTCTCATAGATAGACATAGGCAGCGGATAAGGTCTTTGCGAAAGCAGACCCATCTTTTTCCTTAGTCTTGTTACCTCA
>JBJMLY010000339.1:0-4327 GCA_045805025.1 Cytophagaceae bacterium
AGTGAGCTTCTGGTAAATGTTTATCTGAGTCCTTCAGCCACTGTTTATCTTCGCAAAAATCCAATGCTGGCAGCCTCCGCCATTATTCCCGTACTGAGGATCTTCCATCTGTACAACTATGTATCTTCTGTACGCCGGACCAGAAAATACGGCAAGGCAGTTTTCAATTCCTGATTTGTTTTCCCAAATTGAGACGTTTTTGAAAGAAAATTCTCATTGGAATATCTCTACCAGTTTGGAATAGCCATCAGCACGTTTGCAATCACCAACATCGATGATCTGCTTCTGCTCAGCATCTATTTTGCCACACCGGGAATCAACATCAGGCAGGTCGTGGCCGGACAATACGCAGGAGTTTCGGCATTGGTGCTCATCAGCCTGCTGGGAATTTTTCTGGGGAAACTATTTCCGCAGGAATACCTGTCCCTTCTGGGTATGCTTCCTCTCGCGCTTGGCTTAAAAGGTTTGTTTCATCTTTTAAAAAACGACAAGGAAGACGAGAAAGAAAATGTGCCTGAAAATTCCATCGGCTTTATGCAGGTGGCCTTGGTCACCTTCGCCAACGGAGGCGACAACCTGGGTGTTTACACGCCTCTGTTTGCTGTAACTCCCTTGCACTATATTCTTCTGTATGTGCTGATCTTTATGATCATGATCGGCCTCTGGTGCTTGCTGGGTTACTATGTGTCCAGGCATCCTTTTGTAAAAAATATCTTCCGCCGTTACAGCAAAATCATTCTGCCGGTCTTTTTAATCGGGCTTGGGTTGGGGATTATTTTCGGAATGTAGGTGTATAATATCACTGTTCACTCTCTCACTCTCACTGTTTCTGTCAGACCTGATTTTGCTTCTGCGAAGCAACGAAGTCAGAGGCTTACGATTTTATCAAAAGTCTTAAGTGATCTTCCTGAACACTTAAGACAACGAGTGCCCTTATTTACAATGGCGAGCAAATACAGATCCTTCGTACCTCAGGATGACAATAAGGAAGGAGGCCAATAAAGTATCAATGATGCTTCACATAATAATTGAAATTGCCGCATTCCTCAATCGCTTCTTTGTAGAATTTAGTATCGGCATACTTATCCTTGAGCATTTTAAAATAAGTTCTGTATTCCGCCGGAACAGGATCTTCCGCTTTTTTTCCGGTCATAAAAAATTCATTCTGCTCGCATTTGCTGATCATGAAGCAGCAGCGGGCCGAAAATTCTTTGGAAGCCGATGCCTCCAGTGCCTTCTGATAATATTCCTTCGCTTTTGAACAATCGTAAAAATCCGTAGGCTGAATTTCTCCGTACTCAAAAGCGCTACCATCTCTGTAATAATCAATCGCCATCCAGGCATTCCCGAAATGGGTGAGGTTGTAATGCGCATTTCCCAGTTCGTAGTAATACCTGGCTGCATTGGCTGGGTCTGAAGTAATCAGGTTCATTTTATCAAGGATGTCCTGCGCGAAAACGCTTTTTGTATAACCCTTCCTGGTCATGCTCTCAAAATCGCAATCATGACAATCGTTGATGCGCATCTTAAAAGGATCGGCAGGAAGCACCGGATCTTTGCCCGCTTTAAATTCTTTTACCGCTTCGGCGAATTTATCTTCCGACAATAGAATGGAACCTCGGATCTCATGCAGATCGGCTGCCTGATAGGTAAACCGGCCGGACAAGTATTTCTCCCATTCGGTTTTCACAGGCTTCTCCTGGAACTCGATCAGCCTGCTTACGATTTCGATATCCGGCGCCGCCGTCAGGTCATAATAAGCATAAAACGGTTTGCAGAGATTGGAGTATAAATAATTTTTATCGGCTTCGTAACGTACAGACAAATTATTCATAATGTATTTCACGGCATGATTGGTTTTTAAACCATTTTTTCCTTCCAGCCATTTCAGATCGGATAGCAGGGAAACTTCAAAAGTTTTATCTTTCGTATTTCCTTCGGAAGTCCTTAGCAGAATTTCGAGCAAATGGAGCTCGTCGCTGAACAGTTCGTTAGAGCCTGCAGCAACTTTGGCCAATGCCAGGTATTTACGGGACTCCGTAAAATTATTTTCCAGGTAGAATAGATAAGCTGCCGTAAAATTCCAGAAGTGCGGGCGATAGGTGTTTCCTGCTTTGGCGCAGGATACTACAAAATCCGAAAGCGGTACGATGTTCGAACTGGTACCCGGCGTAAAATCAGATCCGGAAAGCAAATTTTCCGTTTTGGTAATCTCGCGGGCCAGCAGAACTTCCAGCTCTTTGGAGTTAGGTTCGGTGGCGTAGATTGCTTCCATCGGTCCTATATTGGGTTCCGAATGTAAGAGGCCTTCCATAAAAAGAAGTATGTTTTTATCCTGAGGCGTTTTGCAGAAGGTAAAAGCATCATTCATCTTCTCCTCATCGTAGATAAAGCTGAAACTGGTATAAGACTCTATCCGACGGCTCAGGCAATGCTTAAAAACCTGGGAGAACAGGTACATGGCCTCTCCTTTCTTTCCTGAATTTTTCAGGGCTCCAGCCTTGTGCGACATCCCCCAATATTTCATAATGCTTTTTGCCGGCAGAGGAGCGACGAGGTTATCATAACTTACGACGCATTTTTTATTATCTCCGGCATAATGAGCAAGGCGTGTCAGCTGATAGCCATAACGCATGCGCAGAAAGAAATCTTTGCAGGCAGTATTCTTCGTATTACCTTCCGTGATGAGCTTATTGATCGCAACAGGATCTCTCTCCGGCACTTCCCATTCATTTCCTCCCACGTGAGGAAGGCATTTCAAGGCGAATTGCAGGTATTCCAGGAAGGCTCTGTTCTGGCTGGTCTTAATATAAGCCAGGGCTGTGTTTGAGCCTAATGCGGGATTGCTGATTTTTCCATCATAAAAATCAAGGTAGCTTTGAGCCTGCGCTTCGGTGCTGCTGTAAATCAATTTCGACAAAACATCCTTTCCGATCTTGGCTTTAAAATACTCAGTCCATTCCTTGAGGTTTTCGTCGGAAGGATCTGTGAGAAAATTCGGAGAAGGATGAAAGCGATCCCGGTACCACATAAAGAAAGGCTCGAAGGTGGATGCCTTCAGGATCTCGGGCGAGAAGATCAGATGGTAATTTTCATCAGGCTCCCATTCACCGCCGCCGCATCCGTTGGTGATAATATGGGGATTAAAAATCAGCAGACAGCTAATTGAAAATGCTAAATATTTCTTCGAAATCATGTGTAGTATAGTTCTTTATCGTACTATCATTCAGGTCAAACAGGGCTACTGAAAGCGAATCGGTTTTAAGATGCGGCAGAATAAGCCGGGCCGCTTCTTCCGTTTCAGCAGGACCGATATTCTCAAACCTCAGCATATCGCCCGGCAAAAATTCCGAACCTCTGCAGCTGAACTTCTCTTTCACAAGATACGTATTCGCCTTCACCGGTTCAAGCCTGCCGGCAGAAGCTTCATCAATCGAAAAACCATTAATGAGCTTAACTCCTTTGCCTTCCCTGCTCAGCACAGCCCAGGAAAATACCGGCAATGCCACATCCAACTTTAAAGGGTACTCGTCAAAATTATGCAGGTACCTTTTAGCTACCTCTTTATCAAATATGGAGTTCCTGGTGGACGGATCCATCAGTGATCCCATATTGTAAAACATCAGCATTCCACGATCCACGGGCGGCACACCGCTCCGCCGGTAATACTTCACCTGATGCAGCCTGATGGTGGATGCAATTAATATGCCGGAGAAATTCTTTTTCAATTCCCGCAAGAGAAAAAAATAGTTATCCATACTCTGCTCCGACCAGTCGCAATCTATCTGCACTTCTCTGAAAGAAATCCCTTTGGGAACTAGCTTCATAATTCTCGTATGGATTTTATGAGAAAGATCTACCACCTCAATCTTACTTATCTGCAGCATGGTCTTATTGGTAATATAAACCACCGGTACGATTTCAATTCCGGCTGGAACAGTGGAATCGAACCGGATGGTGGCGACAGGCACCGGCTTAAGCGAATCGTTCAGCTGCACATCAAAAAATTTAAGATAGATCTTTCTGACGTTTAATTCGGACAAGGCGGCATTTTGCTGCGGTGAAAGATTGAAAACTGTTTTCCAGTAATAAAAAGCCCGGGAGGGATGATGAGAATGGGATTCCTCTGCACAACCTGTACCAAGCAGAATAAGAACACAAACAAAGACTAAACGTCTGCACATCGGCAATAAAATACTTTCGTGGATTCTAAGGGAAAGATGGAAAAAAAATCTTAATATGAAAATAAATCGGAGCATTCCCTGAAAACTGTTAAACCTTACCTTCGTTACCTGCTCATAGCCGCGATCGCTCTTTTCGCTGCAAG
>JBJMLY010000340.1:0-3162 GCA_045805025.1 Cytophagaceae bacterium
AAACAGAAATTCAGATTCCCTGGCTTTGTAGTGATCCATGAAATTGTAATAGCCCAGGTTGAAATCGTACTGAAGCCTGGAATCTTTTTTCTGATTTTCGATACCGGCCACCGCGGAGAAAATATTGAAGACCTGCTTCAGTGAATCTTTACTGACAGGCTGCTCCTGGTTGTAACCGTAGAAATTATACCGGCTTCGGGAATAGTTAAGATTCCCTTTTAAAGTAAACTTTTCTGCAAAGTATCTTCCATACACATCCGCTTTGTTATCGCTGAAGCCGGAGTTCTTTACGGGCCCATTCTGTGAGGAATAATGTTTGACATGCAATCCGTATAGCCCAGTTTCGGAACGCTTGCTGTTTACAAAGCCCTCCAGGTAAGGCGTGGTATAATTACCGAAGCCTGCTTTGACATAATTGCCATATAATGCAGGCGGCGGTGTCGGTTTGATCGGATTGACCTTAATTTTAGTTTCCAATCTGGGTAGGTTCAGCGTTACATTTTCCGTGTTATAAACCTGAGGAACGGTAACTTGCTTCGGAGCCTCTATTTTTATCTTTTCAAAATTCTTGTTGGCAGGAAGAAGCTCTCTTTTTTTAGGGTCTCCAACAACCACAACCGTTTGGTTACCGAGATCCCCTCCTCCCTGAGCCTGAGCTCTGGAAAGTCCGGACAAACCTATGGTCAGTACAATTAATAAAAGTCTGAGCTTATTCATTGCTTCCTTTCTCCTTTCCTTCCAGTTCTGCGAGCTTTTGTTTGGCTTTTTCAACACTTGGCGCATGCGTGGATTTTTCAATGATGGCATTGAGCGTAGCCTTGGCCTGGAAAATTTCATCCAGCGCTATGTAGTCGTCGGCTATTAAGAGGTTCGATTTTCCGAGCCATTCCTTATACTGGAAAGTCTTATTGAGTTCGTACAGGGTTTCCAGCGACTGTTTGTATTTCTTTTCCTGATACTGGATCTCCCCGATCAGGTACTGGGCTTCTACCCCGTTTTCATCCTTGGCGGCATTCACCGTACGCAGCAGGTAATCGATGGCTTCGTTGTTCTGTCCTTTTTTGTACGCCGACTTACCCAGATACAAAGTGGCCTTGCTGCTGGCATCCGGCGCAGGATTGCCGTGATCCAGGATCAGATTCGCATATACATGGACTGAGTCGTACTGAGCCAGGTTGTAATATGATTCGGTCAGTCCCATCCAGGCAATGCTTCGCTCCTTTTTGTTTCGGGCATTGATCTGCAATAAATTATAATAGGATTGTGCCTGCTGGAAATTGCCTTGCTTATAATTCATTTCCCCCAGCCTCATAATGGCCGTAGTATAACTGGAGGTTTTTTCAGCCGCCAATTCCTTATAAAGAGGAATTGCATTTACAAAATCTCCTGTCCTGTAATACGATTGAGCAAGCAGGGCTCTTACTTCGCTGTTTCTGCTGCTGTTCGGATAATTTTTATTGAATTTATTCAGGCTCTCAACAGCGGCGGTATATTTCTCCGAATAGACCAGCGATTGCGCCGTTTCAAAATCAATGTTTTCGAGGGATGTGCTTTCCGGATTGGCATTTCTGTAAGCATCTACATATTTTGGAAGCTGATCAAGCTTATCGAGTCCGGTAAGAGGATCTTTTACTCCCACGATTGCTTCATTGATCACCGGATGGTTCAGATATTGGCTAAAGATAATGTCATAGTCTGCAAGGGCCTCTTCGTACCTTTTCAGGTTGGTATAGGCAATAGCTCTTTTCTGGATAGCATAAGGCACATAGCCGCTGTTCGGCCTGTTTCTGATAATATTGCTGAATTCGTCAATAGCGGCAACATAAGCGCTGCTCTGCAGGTCCAGTTGCGCCTTCTGGTAAAGGGCATCGTCGTAATAAATGGAATTGGGGTATTGTTTGATGACCATATCCAGACTTCCTTTGGCTGCTTCCGTCTTTTCCATGATTCCCAGGGCTATCCCTTTCTGGAAATAGGCGTAGTCAATATCCGGACTCTTTCGGTTAATAGCCTGGTTGTAATAGTTGACCGCCTGCTCATCGTCCCTGGTGGCATAATAGCAATCTGCCAGCCTGATCAAGGCATCGTCGTAGTTGATTTTATCCACTCGTCCGGGTCCTTCGGTAATATAGGCTTCGAAATTGGAAAGCGCTTCCTTGTAATCTTTCAGGTTGTAATAGGCGTAGCCGATGCCGTACTTTGCCTTGAGTGCGAGGTCGTGTCCTTGTGGTGCTTTTGAAAGAACGAGCTGATAGCTCTTCATGGCTTCCGCATAGTTCTTGTCAGTAGCTAAAGCTTCGGCTTTCCAGTAATTCGCCGCCAGGTAGGTGTCGCGGTCTATCGGAAAGGTCGTTGATTTATCAAAAAGGTCGATGGCAGCTTTGTAAGACTGGTCGTTAAAAAGCTCCGATCCCCGCAGGAAGGTCACATGCTGGTAGATGGAATTGATCCTGGGAGTTCTGCTCTTCAATGTTTCGATATAGCTGACAGCCTCTTCGTAGTTGTTGTTGCGCAGATATGATTCGCTCAGGAGTTCGCTTACCTCCGAACTATGATTGCTCTTCGGGAATGTTTTGATGAACTCTTTGAAGGGGGGAATGGCGTAGGTGTATCTTCCCAGGTCATAATTTACTTTTGCATAGTTGAAAAGTGCTTCCTCCTTTGTCTCCTTACTGAAGTTCTGATGTCTTGCCTGATCAAAGGCACCGATGGCAAAGTCTTTGTTGTTGGATTTGATGTAGGAAAGTCCGAGGTAGTAGGCAGCGGATTGTCCAAGCGAATCCTTGTTCATGGCAATGGGCTTGAAATCCTTGACCGCTCCTACAAAATCATTGACCATGTATTCCGATAAAGCCATTCTGTACTGAATCTCTTCTCCGGGCTTGGCAGGCTTGATCTTTTCAGCATACTGATGAAAGAGCTCTCCTGCCCTTTTGTATTCTTTCTTTTTAAAATATGCGTCGGCGGTAAGCAGGAAAATGTCGTCTGCATTTTTAACGTCGGGGCGATTCTTCAGTACATCTTCTGCATAGGCGATCAGCTCGTCTGAAGCATTTTTCTTGTAGTAGACATTCACGATCATCAGAGGGACGATATTTTTATAATCGTTATTCTGCTCCGCCTTCTGAAGATCGGTCAGGGCAGCGTCATAGTCGCCTTTCC
>JBJMLY010000341.1:0-6941 GCA_045805025.1 Cytophagaceae bacterium
CTGGGAAAAGCTTGCCAATAAACGCGGAACAACCTTCAGGGATCTTGACGATAAGATTAAGGATAGCATCACCAATGAATCAGCCGCCATCGCGTTGATGACTGAAAAAACCAGCATCATTAAAAGGCCTGTGATCGAAAAGAATGGTAAATTTCTGGTACTGGGCTTTGATCCCAAGGAATACGAAAAGATCTTCTGATTATTTTTTTCTTCTGAATCGGATCTTTGTATCGGTGGATATAAAATACCTTAGAGAAATGAACAGGGTATTTATCCGGTTGAAATCCCCTTTATCGAAAATAATATTATAACCGTTGACCAGGTGAAATCCCAATAGCCTGAATCCGATCATGGGCGCGAATCCATACCGGCTCCGGTCAAAATCAGTATAGTAGCAGGCTGCCAGTCCGTAAGTCAGATCTACCCTGCCTCTTTTAGTCCAGACTGTAGCTTTATAACCCAAGACATTGTACTTGAAATTGTATTCCATGTTCAGTCCGACGGAAGTTAACCTGGGCTTAACAAGCTTGATCTTTCTCCAGTGCTGCTCCACCCCAAGTTCGAGAAATGTGTATTTCCCCTTCTGTATTCCGGCCAGCAATCCATAGCTGCGTGAATAAATTTTGAATAAATTGGCATCGTAGCGGGCAATATTACTGTCCGGTGCTTTGTGCATCGATAAAATCTGCCCATGACTGGTAAAACATAGAAATGTCAGAATACCAATCAAGCATAGCTGTATAGAAAAGCGCTTAATGATGTTCAAGTTTTTATACTGGTTTTAAAAACCCTTTACGCAATATAAGGTTATATTTGTATTCATTTTTAGATAGCCTGGACTATGAACATTCAAAGAGACGTTTCACTAAAAGGGCTTAATACTTTCGGCATTGAAGCCAAAGCAAGCTACTTCGGGGAATTTCATTCGGTGGCCGAACTGCAAAATCTGATTGTAAGTCCTGAGTTTCAGCAGATGGAAAAGCTGATCCTGGGCGGAGGAAGTAATCTTCTTTTTACCAAAGACTTTGAGGGTGTTGTGCTTCATAACAGGATTATGGGCAGAGAAATTCTCGAGCAGGACGATGAGATGGCTTTTGTGAGAGCCGGCTCGGGCGAAAACTGGCATGAGTTTGTACTTTTCTGCATTGAAAATGGCTTCGGGGGCCTGGAGAATCTTTCTTTAATCCCTGGTACTGTAGGCGCTGCACCCATGCAGAATATCGGAGCCTATGGCGTGGAAATCAAGGATACTTTTTCTTATCTGGAAGCGGTGAATATCAACGATGGGAAAATACATACGTTTGACAAAGAAGCATGTCGTTTCGGTTACCGGGACAGCGTTTTTAAGAAAGAGCTGAAAGGACAATTTATTATTACCTGCGTCGTATTCAGGCTTAGTAAAAAGCCTCAGTTTAATACCAGCTACGGAGCTATCAAAACTACGCTGGAGGAAATGGGTGTAAAAGAGCTAAGCATTAAAGCCATCAGCGATGCGGTTTGCCATATCCGCAGAAGCAAGCTGCCCAACCCTGCCGAGATCGGAAATGCCGGAAGCTTTTTTAAAAATCCGGAAATCCCTGAAGGTCAGTATGAAAAGTTAAAATCACAATTTCCAGAAATTCCATGTTATAAAACTCTGCCAGGCCTTGTGAAAGTGCCTGCTGGATGGCTTAACGAGCAATGTGGTTGGAAAGGCAAGGTCGTCGGACAAACAGGAGTCCATAAAAACCAGGCTTTGGTGCTGGTGAACTATGGAAATGCTTCCGGATCGGAAGTCAAAAAATTGTCCGAAGATATTAAGAAATCGGTCAGAGAGAAGTTTTCCATTGAACTGGAGACGGAAGTGAATATCGTTTGAATTTTTTAAGAGCTTGATTTTTTGATTTAGTTTTTGGTAATTTTGAATACGATTTTAGATACGATTTAGATTTTTTTGAGTATGCCTCAAGCCGACTTCGAAAATCTGAAAGGATACGCTGGTTATCTGCTGGATAACAAGCTCCATGACTTGGTTCTGTTTAGCATTATCAGGGCCAAAGAGGAGAATCTTTTTATCATTAAAGGTCAATCGGATAAGAAGCTCAGAATTTTTCTGGAAAAAAGCCATACAAAATTTTTAACCGATATTATTGAAGCCAACCCTATTGATGCCCAGCTTGCCCTGCTCTATGCCTGGGTAAATGCTGATCAGTCCGGGTTTCCTTCCCGTACCATAAAACATACGGAAATCATCAAAGCCTATAATATCCGGAAGAAAGTAACATTGGCCTTTGTGGAAGAATATACTCCCAATCTTTTCTATCAGAAAGCCATACGTAACGAAATGAACATTCTTCTTCATATCATTGAAAAGATGACATTACAATTACTTTAAGCATGTGCATAAATCCATATGATTGAATTTACCGCAACCATTCTGAAGTTTAAGAAAATGGGCGAAAAGACAGGCTGGTCTTATATTCCTATCGCAGCAGACCAGGCACAGGAATTGATGCCCGGGAATAAGAAATCCTTCCGGGTGAAAGGTAATCTCGATGCCTGGGCTTTTGAAGGAGTGAGCCTGCTTCCTATGGGTGAAGGGGATTTTATCATGGCGCTGAATGGCACGATGCGGAAAAAGATCAGAAAGGAAGCCGGCGCGATGGTTAAAGTCCGGATGCTTGTTGATACAAAGAAGCAGAAACTCTCGCCTGTTTTCATGGACTGCCTCGCCGATGAACCGAAGGCTATGAAATATTTTAAAACCCTGCCAGGCTCACATCAGAGGTACTTTTCAAAATGGATAGAAACCGCCAAAACGGATACCACCAAAGCACGAAGAATTGCGCAGGCGGTGAACGCTCTGGCTATGAACCTGGGTTTTAACGAAATGATGAGAATGAATAGAGAAAGGAAGATGGAATAAAGATACTCCAGAGCCTCCACTTTGTCATCCTGAGGAACGAAGGATCTGTTGGTGTTTGTTTGAAGTCGACTCTCTTTATCAATCAAAATAAAAGCTCATATAATTAATCTTTACCCCCTGGGCCCGGAATTTCTTTTCATAGGTAGTCTGGATCTGCAGCTCTTCGTTCAGCAAGGCTGAATTGTATACATCATTTGTATATTGGAGGTCTCTGATCTTAAATTTTGTCTGGATCAGATCCAATGTATACTGAAAGAGTTCGGCATTGTCGGTCTTGAAGTTCAGCTTCCCTCCTTTTTTTAAGAGCTTTTTGTACATATTCATAAATCGCTCGTTGGTGAGTCTAAGCCTTTCTTCGATATCCTTGGGTCGGGGGTCGGGAAATGTGATCCAGATCTCATCCAGCTCATCTTCTTCAAAGAATTCTTCCAGGTTCTGGATCATCGTTCTTAGAAATGCTACATGCAGCATCTCGTTCTTCACGGCCACCGTACTTCCTTTCCAGATCCTGGATCCCTTGATATCGGTGCCTATAAAATTTTTATGAGGATATAATGTGGCAAGGCCGGTTGTATATTCTCCGCGTCCGCATCCGACTTCCAATACAATAGGGTTTTCATTGCCGAAGAAGCTTCTCCAATTTCCTTTAATCGTTCTATAAATTTCTTTCCCGTCTTCGATCACATTCCGGTTCGCCGCGTTGGACTCGAACCGGACTAATTTCTTTCTTGACATGATAGCGCTTAAAAAAGCAAAGATAGGAATATTCAAGAAGTTCTTCCCTCATAATTTTTATATCATCCTCAGGAACGAAGGATCTGTTAGTGAAATGTTATTTGATAATCAGCTCCTGGTAACATCAGATCCTTCGTTCGTCAGGATGACAAAATATATCATTTTGCAGATGTTATAGGCTCGAGTAGTTATAAACCCTCAATCTCCGCCACGACAAAATTACTTCCCCCGATGAATATCAGATCATCCGGAGAGGCTTTTGACAATGCTGTTCGGAGGGCTTCGTTGACATCAGCGATCACAGTGCCTTTCAAAGAGAATTTTTGTGCAGCTGCAGCCAGGGTTTTGGCATCAAGGGCTCTGGGAATATTAGCCTGGCAGAAATAATAGTGTGCTTCCTTCGGTAAAAGATCGAGAATTTTATCCGTATCCTTATCGCTGACAGTGCCGAAGATAAAATGGAGTTTTTTGTGTGGAGTGTGGCGGATCTGCTGTACTACATTTTCAATCCCTGCTTCATTATGAGCTGTATCGCAGATCACCAGAGGCTTTTCCTGAAGAGTCTGCCATCTGCCCTTCAATCCGGTTAATTCCACGACGCGGTCAAGTCCCTCAATAATCGCTTCGTCGGGGATCAGGAAATTTTTTCCTCTTAGTACATTAATGACCATGAGGACGCCTGGAATATTTTTGAGCTGATAGCTACCAATAAGCTGACAAGGAAGTCCGTAGTATCTTTTGCCGTTATGGTCGAAAATATTCAGCTTCAGTTTTCCATTCTCTATTTTCCAGTCTTCTATCCTGAACTTGAAGGGAGCGAAACCCAGCGGGGAATTCTTTTCCAGGGCTTTGTCGATGAACACATCAAAAACTTCTTCCTGAAATTCGCTGACCACAGCAGGTACGTTGCTTTTGATGATGCCTGCTTTTTCGATGGCGATCTGCTCGAGGGTTTCTCCCAGCAGATTCTGATGATCCAGACTTATATTGGTGATCAGGCATACCTCGGGAAGAATAATGTTGGTGGAGTCAAGCCTTCCTCCCAGTCCTACTTCGACCACCGCGAAATCGACCTCATTCCGGGCAAAATGCTCAAAAGCCATGGCGCAGGTCATTTCAAAGAAAGATGGTTTGATCTCCTCGAAATGCTGTATGTTCCGGCTCACAAAATCGGTTACTTCTTCTTCGGAAATTTTGATGCCGTTGATGCGTATTCTCTCCCGGAAGCTTTTTAAATGAGGTGAAGTATAGAGTCCTGTTTTATAACCGGCCGACTGAAGAATCGCTGCCAGCATATGAGAGGAACTACCTTTACCATTGGTGCCGCCGACGTGTACGGATTTGAATTTGTAATGAGGGTTTTCTAAAGCAGCGCAGAGTTTGATGATGTTGTCAAGACTGCTTTTAAAAGCAGCCGGCCCGATGCGGTGAAACATGGGCAGGCTATTGTAAAGGTATTCCAGTGTTTCCTGGTAATTCAATGGAAATTACTTGGATTTTTTGATAAAGGTAACTTTTCCGGAAGCGCCGCCGAGCTTGATGTTGTCGTTCTTCTTCGAGAAAGTCAGATTATAAACAGCGTCTTCGTATTTTTTAGTCACAGAAGGACTCAGATTGCTTTCTATTTTCCATACACTCTGCACATTTCCACTCTCGTCAATTTTAAAGCCTATGACCACTTTCCCATTTTCGTCCGATTTGTCCTGAATATCGGGGGAGCTATCCCACATCCAGCCTGCTATATCAAGATCTCCTCCCACTCCTCCTGGACCCGGACCGCCATTGCCTTCATTGCCATAAAGGTCTTTCGCATCTTTAGAACCTGTTTTGCTTCCCTGATTACCGGTGCTGCCTTGCTGATTGCCATTATTGTTGGCACTGTTTGCCTTGGTATTACTGTTATTTTGGGTGGTTGCCTGAGACTGTTTGCTTGTATTATCGGGCGTTTTAGTAGTTTTCGCTGTGCTTGTTGAAGATTGATTTTGCTTTACAGGAATATTGTCGTCATTACCTGTGATTACTGTGCTCTGGTCATCAGGCTGCTTCTCAGGATTGCTTTCTTCCGTACTACTGGCATCGGTGGATGCAGTTTCCTGATTCTGGGCTTCACTGGCAGGTTTCATGGTTTCCACATCTCCAAACCCCGCTTCATCCAAGCCATAATTAAGCTCGATGCCAGAGCCGCCGGTTGTTCTCAATGGAGGATTTGGAACTCTTAACTTAAAGACGAGATAGAACAGAATCAGTAATATCGCATGGAAAAGAATTGCGACGATGATGGCCTGGGGTCTGGAAGCTTTTTGAGTATATTCCATAGTCTTTTTATTTATTCTTATCGGTTGCCAGAACCATTTTTATCTTAAGCTGGGTTCCTATTTCTAATAAATCCACTAATTCCTGCACGGGTAAGGTCCGGTCAATACTCACAACAACAACGGGATCCGTTAGGTTTACCATCTTTGATTCTATTTTTGCTTTTATCTGATCCTTTTTAACAGACTCGCCTTCTAAAGTATATTCCAGTTTGTCGTTCACAGCAAGACTGATTGGCTTTTTGGTCATCCCTTGCGTTCCCTGTGCTTTCGGCAATAAGAGCTTCACCACATTCGGATTGGCCATAGTCGAGGCAATCAGAAAGAACAACAGCAGGAAGAACATGATGTCGTTCAGTGAAGAGGTACTTACCTCCGAAGTAGCCTTATTTTTTCTTCTCAGCTGCATTATTTATTATCCTGAAGAAGGTCTGTAAATTCAATCGCGTTGCTTTCCATTTTATACACTACCCGGTCCAGCATCAGGTTCAGGTAATGAAAAGCAATATGTGCCAGAATACCCACGATAAGGCCGGATGCGCTGGTGATCATCTTTTCATAAAGCCCTTCGGCGATAGAGCCGATACTGATATTATTCTCAATCGAAATATTATAAAATATCCGGATTACCCCGGCAATCGTACCCACAAATCCCAGCATGGGGGCCACCCCTGCAATAATTCCCAGCACACTGATGTTCTTCTCCAGCTTATAGATCTCCAGCTTTCCGACGGCTTCTATGGAAGCCTCAATTTCCTTTAATGGACGTCCGAGTCTGGAAATACCCTTATCCATCATTCTTGCAATCGGAGAATCGGTAGCCTGGCATATAGCCCGGGCACCTTTCACATCTCCCTGTATGATGAGGGATTTGATTTTTTCCATAAAAGCGCTGGAATCTTTTGAGGCTCTCCGGATAGTAATGAACCTTTCGATCATGATATAGATCGCTAAAAAGGATAAAATACCGATGGGGATCATTACCCAGC
>JBJMLY010000342.1:0-23776 GCA_045805025.1 Cytophagaceae bacterium
TTGATTTGCTGCTCATGGTTTATCAGTAGGAAGTTAAACAAAAAAGGCCGGCTCTCAAAGAGGGCCGGCCTTGTAAATCTGTCTCGTAAAGACTAAAAGAATTTATAGCGATTATCTTCTATGTCCGCATCCTTCTTAATGGCTTCGTCCACTTTGTAATCGGTCTGACCAACCCTTTGTTGGGAGATCTGTGTCTTGTACATTCCGTAATCGGCAATTTCAACAACCGGGTAGTTCTTGATCAACTGCAGAACTACTACGCCGTTCTCGCCTTTGAACGGAATAGTCCGCTGTCCTTCTTTCAGCGCGAAGGCTTTGCCTATCGCTTCAGGATCGTTTCCAAGGGTCTCCAGGGATGAGGAACCGAAAGTTGCCTGAGCTGTATTGACTGTAGCGGTAGGACCGTATGCAGCAGCAAGCTGATCAATATCTCCTTTTGATGCATTCAGCTTCTCCAGAATCTTATCGCCCTTCATTTCATTTCTTACTTTAACCGCCACTTCCTCTCTCACATCTTCGGGTCTTGCCAGTCCTTTACTTCTTTTTCCTGTAAGTATGGCTACCACATATTGATTTTCCATCTCGAATACGTTCGAGACTGTTCCCACTTTTGAATCGTAAGCCCAGCGGATAATCTCTCTCACGTTGTTCAGGTTATTAATGTAACGGTCGTTCTTTTTGATATTTTTTGCAGAATATTTGAAGACATTTTCTTTTTTGGCCAATGCATTGAAAGCCGCTGTATCTTCAACACTTGATGCGAAACTGGTGGCTTTTCTGTAAGCGATATCCTTGGTTTCGTCGCTTGGACCGATTTCTTTTTCCACGGTAGCCATCAGGAATTTTTTGTTGGTTTTGGCTTCCGTCACTTTGATAATGTGGTATCCATACTCAGACTCAACAAGGGTTGCTACCAGACCGGGTTTATTCATATTGAATACGGCATCTGAAAAAGGCTTTACCATCTGAGTCTGTCCGAACCAGTTCAGGTCTCCTCCTGAAACTTTAGAACCTTCGTCGGTGCTGTATTGCTTCACCATTTCCTCGAAGTTAGCGCCGGCCTTTATTTTGGCCAATAGTTCGTTAGCCTTCTTTTTGATGCTGTCCTTCATTGGCTGGCTATAATCCTGACGTGTCATCTTGTCCTTGGTACCCAAAAGTATATGCTTGGCGCGTGCCACATAATTTGAATCTTTCGGATCTTCCTTGATATCGATCACCTTATAGATCACATATTTTGAATATTCATTGTAAGGACCGTATACTTTGCCTTTCTGAATGAAATTCAGGCTGTCTTTCAGCTGCATCGGCAATTCATTGATGTATTTATAACCAGGCTCGGAAACATTATCCGAATTAGCGGCTACAAAGCTGGTATCGTCTGTGCTGCTGGCGAAATCCCTGGTAATCTTCGACAGATCCTTTTTCAGTTCGGCACTGTCCTTACTGGATACTACAATGGGAAATACCACATAATCCAGCGATCTGCCTTCTTCCACTTTATACCTGGCCTCATTTTTATTAATGTAAGCCTGGATCTGGTCATCGGTCACTTTAAAGCTTGAATCGGGAAGGGTATAATAAGAAACAAACAGGTATTTAAGGTCCGCCTTCGTGTTCTGGTTTCTGAACTCTCTTTCGGCTTCTGCCTTGGTAACGTATTCACTCATCCTGAACAAATTCATGTATTTGGTTCTGAGCCTTTCAGGACCAATTTCGGCGCGGAAGTTATTCCACATGGCAACAGTTCTTGGATCTGCCTGGCCGCTTTCAATATTTTTAAGAAAATTCTTGAGCTGGTTGATGTCAAACTGCTTGGTTTCAGGATTCTGAAAAGACTGCAGAATACTCGGGTGTAAATGCTTTCCGGTAATCATCGATTCAAGCTCTTCGGGAGTAACGGTCAGCCCAAGCTTATCAAATTGCTGGGCATAGGCAATCTTCATGATCATTTCACTCCATGCCTGATCCTGGATCTGCGGACGGTCATTCTCCGTTACCGGTCTGTTGTTCAGAGCGTATTGGTTCTCCACTTTATGAACCTGATAGGTATAATCTTTCAGGGAAATATCTTTGCCTGCAATTTCTCCCACATCATCGCTCTGGGAAGAAAAAATGGAATTCGGACTGAAGACAAGGTCTGTAAGAAGAAATAAAACCAGGGCACCTGCAATCACACCGACTACAAGTCCTGACTTTTCATTGATTTTGTTAATAATGGCCATTTATATAAAGTTAAAAGGATTGCAAAATAGTGAGTTTCTGCGGCATTTCACAAGGCGCAAACCTAAATTTTCGGTTTGCCTGACTTCTTTTTGGAGTTTTTTGAAGCTTGTGAAGGTTTCTGAGCGGTCTTATCTGCTGGTTTTTTTCTTAATCCGACAATTCCCATCAGAACGATCACGATCATGAAGAAAAAATAGCTCTCCGGAAAGCCGTACAGGAAGGTCTGGTGAATACCCACGATCACAAAGAAAGTGGCCAGGGTAATCAGTATAATATCAATTAGTTTCATCAATGGACATTTCTCCTTGCGGATGTCTTATTTTATAATGCTCAAACCGGTCGTCGGCATCCAGGCCTTTACCCCATAAAATATCTTCCTGGGTCTGGATTGTTACGTTCTCTTCGGTAAAGACTTTCTGGGTAAGCGGGTTCCAGTTCAGGACTTCGGTTTTCAGTGATTCTCCTTTTTGCAGATTCCGGATGATCACGTTGCCGGTTACTGTATACACATTTTTCTCCTTGCTATACTTACCGGCATTGGCTGTCAACGTGGATGATTTTACCTGATTTTCGTCAAAGAAATCGATATCAACTCCTTTAGGAAATTCACGGTCGCCGTTCTCGTATTCAAATTCTTTGGGAGCCTTGAGGCGGATTTTCAATCGTGAAGAATCGGTGTAGATCGTTTCGACCTGGTCAACTTCAATCAGAGCGCCTTTGTAGGGCTGAAGCTCTTCAACCTTTTCCGGGTTGCAGGAACTGATGAATGTAAGGGCGGATGCAAAACAGACCAGGAATAAAAGAGGCTTCATCAGTCTACTTGTGATTTTCTGAACCAGAAATCCCTGACTACAATTCCCAGATACACTTTCAGGTAAAGTTCCCTGATCGATCCGTTTGCCGTAGTACCCCTGTGCCCTCCTACCAGGGCAAAATTTAGTTTTGCATTCGAATTTTTCTTGCTGCCCAATCCTACGCTGCTCCCAAGACTGACTGAAATATCTTTGACCTGACGGTTGTCAACCGTAAAGGGCATCTTTGTGTAATTCACGCCAGCCCGGAATAATCTATTTGATGGCTGGAATTTTTTGTTGTTATTATACCTGGGAACAATCGTCTTTTCTCCTCCCAATGCGATCGAATAACTATTCGTGAATGTGGTCGAAGAATCAAAGCCTGAATAGGCTGACCATGGACTATAGGAAAAATCTGTACCGATAACCCAGTTATCAGGTTTATCAAAGCTTATCCCCGCCCTGTAGACAGATGGAATGGTAACCTTCAGATAACTGGTGGCGAGAGGGCTAGAATCCAGCACTCTGTTTAAAGAGTCTCTTTTTTCAAAAGACGTTGTCTGCTTTCCATGGACGGCCGCGAAGTAATCGTAAACCAGTCCTATATTGAAATAAACAGGTTCGTCATTTTCTTTAACTCTCTTTTTTCTTTTTATAACGACAACTGTCTCCTTAATAGGGATACTATCCTTTATGACTTGAATATCTTTATGTCTTTTTTTCAAAATCAGATCTCCATATTCTACTCTTCTTTTGGCCCAAATAGCATTATCAAAATCTGCAATAGCTACTGTGCTGTCTTTAATTCTTTTTGTGGCTTTTGTAGTAAAGATGTGTGTTCTGTAAGCAACCCCAGGTTTGATCTGAATCGCGTTATGGTTGGTTTTCTGACTATAGACCAGTTGGCTTTGCTGAGAAGGCGGAATAATGATCTGGGTATTGGACTCATCCTTACGGTTACCGAAGATATAGGAGAGCTGAAGCCCTACTGAAATATTTTTTGTAATATCAATACCGTTACCCAGGTAAGCCTGATAAAGTCCTCCTGAACCACTATAGGCCAGATTGGCGCTGTCGCCGGGAGCCCCGCCGGATATAGCCTCCGTGAATGAAGTCTTATAACTTACTTTGGTAAACTGCTGAAGGCCTGCATTTATCGTCCAGCGGTCTTTGAGCCTGCCGGTAAAAGGCAGCGGAACCGCATACGAGAAATAGCTGAATGTCGACGATAAGTTTGTCTGACTTACTGATGATGTCGCTGAATTCTGCAGAACACCAATCATGGCTCCGTCAAAGATGGAAGGCCTGAGTGGAATATAACTGCTGGAATCTCTTTTTCTGATCGTATTGAGGTACAGATTAGAATGCAGTAAAGCCGGGTTTATGTTATTAATAAATTCGACATTCGAGGTACTCAGGCCCATCCCCCCCATTCCGATATTACGGATGTTCCCGAAAGGCAGTATTTCACCGAGCCCTGGTCTGCTATAGAGAGAGTTACCGTTATAATTCTGCGCCGCTAAAGGAAAGCTGAGAAAATATATAGCTGTTATTAATAAGAGTCTATGATTCAGAGGCATTATATTCTAAAATTCTGTTCAGCCCGATAAGCACCAGGTCGGGAACTGCAAAGATGCTTTGTTTTAGATTAGTTTCAAAGAAAGGCGTGTCCCCCCCGCAAATTATTACCTGAAGATCCGGGTAAATACTTCTGTACGAAGCGATCATTCCGTCAATTTCAGCCAGCACTCCTTTCATGACGCCGCTCTGCATCGATTCTTCGGTGTTCGCTCCGATCAGGACAGCCCGATCATTTCTTTCTACCAACGGCAAACCGGATGTAAAAGTATTCATGGCCTTAAAACGCAGATGAATACCAGGAGAAATACTACCGCCCTGGTAACGGTTTGAGGAATCGATAAAGTCAAAGGTGATGCAGGTGCCTGCATCGATCACCAGGCAATTGGCGCCGGGGTAAAGAACTTTTGCTCCCGCTGCCCCAGCAATCCTGTCGGTGCCCAGCGTCTCAGGGGTTTTGTATAAATTTCTGAAAGGCAATCGGGTGTTCTGATCGACAATCAAGGTCTCGATCCTGATCTTTTCCGCAATACTTCTGGCCTTCCCGCTCACGGAAGAAATCACCGCCCGGCTTAAAGGCAGTTTATCGGCAATGCTTTTCAGCTCATCTTCGGAGAGGTTGTGGATCACCTCCATAAGCTGGTCATTATCAAAGATTCCTGCCTTAAGCTTTGTATTGCCCGAATCGATCGCAAGGTTCATAGTCAAAGTTACATATTATTCATCAAGTATAATTATTCTCCGCTGTTTGGCTTTTGTAAATGTATTGCTGATTTTTAAAATATGAATACCTATAAAGTAATCGGGGTCATGTCGGGAACCTCGCTGGACGGACTGGATCTGGCTTACTGCCATTTCACCTTTGACAGGAATCAGTGGCAATACAGGATCCTCAAGGCGGTCACAATCGAATACGAGGAGACCAGAAAAACAAAACTCAACCGCGTAATGCAGGGCAGCGCCCTTGAAATTACGGAAGCGGATGCAGAACTTGGCACATTCATCGGAAAAGAGATCCGGAAAATGGTAACGGATAATAAGCTGGAAGTTGATTTCATTTCTTCACACGGCCATACCATTTTTCATCAGCCTGCCAAAGGATTTACGCTGCAGATCGGCAGCGGACCTCATATCGCGGCCGCCTCGAAATTACCGGTAGTCTGCGACTTCAGGAGTCTGGACGTGGCTCTGGGCGGACAAGGAGCGCCGCTGGTACCGGTAGGGGATAAGCTCCTTTTCGGCGCTTCCGGATATTGCCTGAACCTGGGGGGCATTGCCAATATTTCCTTCGATCAGGCGGGCAACCGTATCGCTTTTGATATTTGCCCGGCCAATATTATCCTCAATAACCTTGCTGCAAAATCAGGCAAGGCATACGATGAGAACGGAGATCTGGCCAGAAAAGGAAAGGTCGATGCAAGCCTTCTTGAAAAACTGGATGGACTGGACTACTACCAGGCGAAATTCCCGAAGTCCATCGGAAGAGAATGGATCGACGAAGTAGTATTTCCTATACTGGAAAATTCAGCGATCAGCAATGAAGACAAACTGGCTACTTTCTGCCGTCATATCGCCACGCAGACCTCTCAGATCCTGTTAAGATCGGGCGGTGAAATGCTGATCACAGGTGGAGGGGCCTTCAATCAATACCTGATAGAGAATATTCGCGAAGCCTGTGCTGGAAAAGTCAAAGTGGTAGTACCTGATAAAGATACGATCATGTTCAAGGAAGCTTTGATCTTCGGTTTCCTCGGAGTGCTGCGCATGCGTAACGAAGTAAATTGCCTTAGCTCGGTAACGGGCGCCAACAGGGATAATGTGGGTGGAGCGGTTTATACGATTTAATAGTGACCTCTTAGAACTGACGTCATTGCGAGGCAAATGACAAAATGATTAATAGTAAGCCTTAAGGCCTTGTAGAATATTTTTTAAAGAAAAGCCGAAGCAATCTCCATGTTAAAGCACTTTAGCCAACGGATTGCTTCGGCCTTTCTTTATTTAGTGTAATTAATTCCTTATACCCACTCTACACATCAATAGTCATTTGCCTCGCAATGCGGGTTACTTTCCCCCACAATTTTCAAAAGATATTACAATTCCACCTTAATCACCTTCAACCTGCTTCCTGAAATCACTTCGATCTCTTTCAGAAAGCTATCTTTGAGCGGAGGCCAGTTCCAGAATGTGAGACCAAGTTCACCGAAAGCCCATTCGGGTTCAAAAACATAGTCGGCAATTACGTGGGATGTGTGGCATTGAGGGCACCTGAATTTTGCAGGGCCGGTTTTATGAGTCCATTCTTTGATCAGATCCGGCCAGCTGTCGCGGATAATATTGTGAGCGCATTTCGGACAAAGCACTTTATCAAGTCCCGATGCAGGGAAAACCTGTCTTCCTGTTTTTACTTCAAGTCCGTTAATGCTTTGCTTTAAAAAAGCATCGTCCCTGCTCTCGGTGATTTCAGCATAATTTTCTGCAGGAGCATAGCCTTCCCCGTTCAATATGCAGGAGCTTAGTGTTGGATGAATTACCTTCCTTTCGGCTAAAATCTGTACGAGTTTTTTGGCAGCGGTTTCTGCTGCATAGGAATAGGTCTGAAAAGGAACTATGCTGCAGTAGGAATCAGACATGGGCGTTATTTCACGTCGTAGGTTGGCTGCACACTGGAGCCAAAAATGATGGATACATTCTGCTTATCCCTGATCAGCTCGATCTTTTCCTTTTCGATTTCAAGGTTCCTGAGCTTCAGGTAATCGGCCATCGTCATGCTCATCTGCTTCTGATAGGACTGATCGGCAATCGCTTTATTGATCTCGGCCTGCTTACGGGCCAACTCGGCATTGGCCCGGGCTTCCTGAGTAAGCTTGCTCTGGTTCTGGGCGGCAGTTCTTCTGGTTTCTTCCAGAACTTCAGCGGGCGGGGTTACCGCACCAATGGTCACCTGCAGCACGGTAATCGGCATATTCATTTTTTTAATATGCTCGCTGATTTTATTGAAAAGGTCTGTCTCGATGCTGGCCAGGATCTCCCTGTTGCTGGTCAGATCGAACATTTTATAGGAAGATGCTTTGTCCCGCACCTGCGCGCGGAACGTGGGGGCTATGTTATTTTCATACCAATTCTCACCAAAGCTTTTGTAAAGAAGAGGAGTCTTCCCTTTCATAACCTGAATTCTGAGGTAAGCGGAAAAATCAACCGGCGTATTGTCGTCGGTCATCATATCGTCAAACTTTTCGGTAAGCGTAACCGGTGTGATTTTAAAGGTGACGTAATCCGTAGTGCTGGCTACCCACTCGGCTCCGGAAGAAACGGGGGTTTCATCCACACCTCCGTGACCAAAAATAAGAGGCTTCATCAGAAGCACGCTTTCCTCGTCCCCATTGGGGGAAACTCTGTAGCAGGAGCTTAGAAAAACAAAAGCGAACAGGACGGAAAGCGTAGTCTTCATAGAAGTATTATTTCGATTTGATCTCGAACTTATCCGTTTCTTTGTTGTAGCGGATGAACGATTCTTTATTGGCACCCATATTCAGGGTAATGTTATAGCTGATCTGCTGACTGGCGATGCTTTTTACATTTTTAGGAAGTGCAGTTGAAACGGAGATCTTCAGAGGTTTCCAGATATCCTCGTAGCCGTCAGAAGCAAAGAATACCGAATAATTTTTATTGACATCCAGGCTCATGGAATACAAACCTTTCTGCAATAAGCGGTCGGTCTTATAACTCAAGATCTGAACTGTATCATTTTTGTCGGCGTCAATTACGTAGATTACATTATGGCCTACATGACCTTTATCAAGCTTGAAATTTCCGGTGATGTTGAGTTCGTTGGTTTTTTTTGTCTGAGCAAAAGCAGAAGCTGATGCCATCAGCAGAATAAGTGAGAACAGAGTACGCATAGACGAAATCGTTAAAGGGTAAATTTAAAAGCACGATACTTATTACAAAAATAACACAAAAAGCAGAGGATTTGCAACGTGAAATTCCGGACACAACATGCTAAAGTCCTAGTTTTTCTCTTTATACATCAATTAGATAGCGTATTAGTACGGAAATCTTCTAGTCATCCGATGACTCACGCACAAATGGTTTTATAGTTTGGACACAAACGGTGGCGAGGATTGAGGGATAATGGCAAGTTCCAGTTTGTGGAGACACAAATGGCGGCGGTGAAAATAAGGTAAAAGGTGAGTGATCGGAAAAGCCGAAATTTACTTCAGCACCTGGTAAACAATCAGGCTGGAAAAATAAGCGAGGCCGGTCATGTAGAAGAACTGCATTACCGGCCACTTCCAGGATTTAGTTTCGCGGTATACAATAGCAAGGGTACTCATGCACTGCATGGCAAAAGCATAAAAGATGAGCAAAGAACATGTGAGGGCAAGATTATATAAGGGCGTGCCTGTTTCAGCATTCACTTCTTCTTTCATTCTGTTCTTGACCGTGCTTTCATCGGTCGTTCCGTTTCCTATACTGTAAATGGTAGACATGGTTCCGATAAAAACTTCCCGGGCTGCAAAGGAAGTAAGCAGGGCTATTCCAATTTTCCAGTCGAAGCCCAAAGGCCTGATAGCCGGCTCGATAAAATGTCCGAAATGCCCGGCGTAGGAACTCTCCAGTCTGGCGGCCGCCACATGATTTTCAAGTTCGGTCTGATTCCAGTTTTTTGCCTGGCTGCTTTTGACAACACGAGCCTGTGCATTTTCCATCGCATCGCCCGGCCCATAGGAAGCCAACACCCATAAAATGATGGAGATAGCAATGATTACTTTGCCTGCTTCGAAAACAAATGCTCTTACTTTTTCCACGATCGTCGTACCTACATTCTTCCATCTGGGCACTTTATAAAGCGGAAATTCCATGATAAAATAGCTTCGCTCTTTCGTTTTGATGATGGCCTTCATGGCCAGGGCTGTCAGTATCGCCGCTACAAAGCCCAGCAGGTAAAAGCCCATCAGCACAAGTCCCTGCATATTCAGAAAACCCCAGACGTAGGTCTCGGGCACTACCAGCGAGATCAGGATCGTGTAGACCGGTATTCTGGCTGAACAGCTGATGAGGGGTGTCACAAAAATGGTAATCATTCTATCTTTCCAGCTGTCAATGCTTCGGGTAGACATGATAGCCGGAACTGCACAAGCAACGCCGGAGATCAGCGGTACGACGCTTCTTCCGTTCAACCCGAACACACGCATGATACGATCCATCATGAACATCACCCTCGACATATAGCCCGATTCTTCCAGCAGCGAAATAAAGGTAAACAGCAGCGCAATCTGCGGCACGAAGATCAATATACCTCCCAGGCCCGCAATGAGTCCCTGCGTGAGCAGGTCCACCAGCGGGCCAGCTGGAAGATGCGATTGCAGGAATGTATTTAATTTGGCAATTCCCTGATCGATCAGATCCATGGGAACGGCAGCCCAGGCAAAAATGGCCTGGAACATCACGAAGAGGATCAGAAAAAAGATCAGGTATCCGAAAATTCTGTGGGTCAGTATTTTGTCGATGCGGTTGCTCAGCTTTTCCTTCGCTCCCGCTTTGGTATCCACGACCGTTGCCTCGACGATGTGATTGATCAGCTCGTAACGGATGATGGTTTCACGGGATTGCAGGACGGAGCTTTTGAAATCATGCTGAATGCAAAGCTCTTCGATGTATTGCTTCTGCTCCGCCGAAAGGCTGGCAATATCTTTATACTGATGAGCGATCTGAAGCGCTCTGTAATCGTTGTCTATTTTAAAGCGTTGCTTGATGCCGCTGATCACTCCGGGCGCGAATTCATAGGCTTTGAGATAACTCTGAGGCGCGTTATGGATCGGACAGGCGATGGCTGCTTTCAAAAGATCAATACCCTGGCCGGTACGTGCATTGATCGCCACCACCGGCACTTTCAGATCTTTTACCAATTCATCGGTGTTGATTTCCAGCCCGGCTTTTTCCGCCACATCGAGCATGTTCAGCGCCAGGATTACCGGAAAGCCCAGGTCGCGGATCTGCGTGAAAAGTAAGAGGTTTCTTTTCAGGTTGGAAACATCGACGATCACCAGCAGAAGATCCGGATAAAAAGGATCTGTAGGATCGTTCAGAAAATCAAAAACGATTCGCTCATCCAGCGACTTAGGATATAAGCTATACGTACCGGGAAGGTCGATGATGCTGGCGGTTACATGCTGATTGATTTTGCTGCGTCCGGTTTTTTTATCGACCGTCACGCCGGGGAAATTGCCGATCTTCTGGTTAAGGCCGGTAAGGTGATTGAATAAGGATGACTTACCCGAATTCGGGTTGCCGAGCAATGCAATTTTTGGATTTGATTTGACCAGCATCCGGTTCTACTTCAGCATAATGGTGGCTGCTTCGTCCAGCCTCAAAGAAAGGTTGTAACCCGAAACCTGAATACAGATCGGATCACCGAGGGGCGCTTTGCAGCTTACTTTCACTTCGGAACCGGGCAGACAGCCCATCTCGAGTAATTTCAACGACATTTCTTCATCCATGAAACAGCAGATGGTGCCCTTTTCCCCTAATTTTAAGTCCGCTACACTCTTTTTTGAGTTCCCCATCCTTATTTAGAATGATTTTAAACAAAGATAGCATCTTAGGAGGCAGTAAACAAAGCGGGATCGGGTAAATAAATTTGAGTTTTGATGTGAGCAGGATTGCTACTTGGGGTTGGGCTTAAGTGGACTTTTTATACCTAAGCTTATTCCCATAAAAAAGACTGCCCGGTCTTTTACTTTTTATAATCAGACATGAATTATCCACTTTCACAATTTTCCGGACTACCTGCTCTTTAGGGTGGTAAATTATTTTTAACTTTTTCTTCCCCTCAATGACTATTTTCCCTTTATAATTTACCGGATTTGATTTCGAGCCATCTTCAAATGTTGGCCAATTTTCTTTGTGTATTAATGAATCCTTTGTGAAAATAAGCTTCTGTTCACGGCCATACTTGTCAATGCAACTCCAATCCCCAACCAAGTCGGTTAATAAAGTATTTTGAGAATACACCCTTCCGGAAATAAAAAACAACATTCCAAAAGCAATAACAAATCTGACAGCTGACATACATTTTCTGATTTAATGATTGTCATAACTTAAAACTTATAACTTAACACTCAAACCTACTCCGTGTAAAACACCCTTTTCACCCTTTCACTCACGTTGGTCAGTATTTCGTAGGGGATAGTGCCGATCTCTTCGGCGATTTTATAGATGGGCAGATCTTTGCCGAACACAATTACCTCGTCGCCTTCCCGGGCATCCACCCCGGTGATATCGACCATACTCATGTCCATGCAGACGTTCCCGATAATCGGGCAAAGCTTTCCGTTGATCAGCACCTTGCCTTTGCCCCCGCTGAACCGCCTGTCATACCCATCGGCGTAGCCGATCGCGATGGTTGCGATGCGGATATCTTTTTCGGCTTTTCCTTTTCTGCTGTAGCCCACCGAGTCTCCCGCTTTTACTTCCTTGATTTGCGATATAATGGTCTTCAGCGTACCTACGGTCTCGATGTTTCCCTGCTTCAGGCCGTTTGCCTCCACACCGTACAAACCGATGCCCAGTCTGATCATATCCATCTGCGCTTCGGGAAAGCGCACAATACCGGCAGAGTTCAATGCATGCTTGATCGTTTTATAGCCAAGCTTGTCTTCCAAGGTGGAAGCTATTTTTTTGAAGCGGCTGAGCTGCCCCAAGGTAAATTCATTATGAGTTTCTTCGTCAGCCCCTGCCAGATGTGTAAACACGCTGGCCACATTTACCCGGGTATTATTTTTCAGCAGGCTGATCAGTTCCGGAATATCTTTCTCTTCGAACCCCAATCTATGCATGCCTGTATCAATCTTAATGTGTATTCTGGATGAGATCGCGTGCAGCGTCAGAAATTCCAGGTACTCACGGAGGATCTTGAAATTATAAAGTTCCGGCTCCATGTTGTACTGGAACATTTTATCAAATGTCTGATAGGATGGATTCATCACCATGATGGGAAGGCTTATGCCTCTTTCACGCAAAGCCACGCCTTCATCGGCATAAGCCACCGCCAGATAATCCACCCGGTGAAACTGAAGCAGGTTCGCCACCTCAAAGCTACCGCTGCCATAGGCAAAGGCTTTGACCATCACCATGACTTTGGTCTGCGGTTTCAGAAACGACCTGTAAAAATTCAGGTTGCTCGATAATGCGTCCAGGTTTACTTCAAGAATTGTGCCGTGCACTTTCTGCTGCAGACGCTGCGTGATCTTTTCGAATTCAAAAACACGGGCACCCTTCACTAATATGATCTCTTCGGCAAAATCACGCGCATCAAAGGCATTCAGGAAATCGGAGGTGCTCTCATAAAACAGGCTCTCGATTTCAAAACAATTCCTGTGCTTACTGATAACAGGCCCTATTCCAATGAGCTTGCTGATCTCTTTCTCTTTCAGCAGAGCACCGATCTTTTGGTACAGCTCCTCTTCCGGTAAACCGGACTGCAGCACGTCGGAAAGTATGACAGTCTTTCCTTCCTTGCTTTTCTGCTGATCCATAAAATTCAGCGCTATATTGATGCCGGCAAGGTCGTTGTTGTAGCTGTCGTCGATCAGGTAACAGGAGTTAATGCCCTCCTTGAGTTCCAGTCTCATAGCCACGGGCTGAAGGTTATGGATGCGACTCTGTATTTCTTCGGCATCCAGCTTCAGGTAAAGCAGTATGGCCAGGCAATGCATCAGATTTTCCACCGACGCATTATCGGCAAAAGGAATTGAAAAAGAGTAAGACTGACCCTTATAGGAAAGGCTGATTCTGGACTGCTGCCCTTCCCGGATTTGTTCGCGGATGGATATATCGGCGCCCGGAAAATGAGACCAGGTAAAAATTTTTAAGGCAGGATACTGAGCTTTAACCTCCTCGTCTATTTCTTCGTGATCGGCACAATAGACCAGCACTTCGACATCCTTGAAAAGCTGAAGCTTTTCCGAAATTTTTTCTTTCCTGCTTCCAAAGCCCTCGTCATGAGCGGTTCCGATATTGCTGAAAATTCCAATGGAAGGCCTGATTACCTTCTGCAGGTTTTTCATTTCATCGCGCAGGGAAATGCCCGCTTCAAAAATTCCCAGCGTATGCTGCTGGTTCATTTCCCAGACAGAAAGTGGTACGCCTGTCTGAGAATTATAACTCTTCGGACTTCTGACAATATTAAAATCTTTGCTGAGCAGCTGCGAGAGCCATTCTTTGATAATGGTTTTCCCATTGCTGCCGGTAATGCCAATTACCGGATAGGAAAATTGGGCGCGATGCGCCGCCACTAGCTTCTGCAGAGCCAGCACGGCATCCTGCACCTGAATAATATTTGCTTCAGGAAAATCGGAGATTTTAAAGGAGGAATTATTCTCCACCACAAAACCCCTGACTCCTTTTTTATAGAGCTCCGGAATAAATTTATGTCCGTCGTGACGTTTCCCGCTGATCGCAAAAAACAGGGAAGTGCGGGGAGAAATTATTTTGCGGCTGTCCAGCAGCAGGTAGACAATGTCTGTATCCTGATGAAACTGCAGGACACGCCCCTTGGTGATTTCTTCGAGTTTGCGAAATGTAAACATACCTTCCGCCAATTTACAATAATTTGGATTATAAGAGCAGGCTTATTCTCCTTCAAATTTCTCCTTGCTGGTATCGATGGGATCGGTCAGCTTGAGAAGAGGTTTGTAAAGATAGATAAGGATTATACCTGAGACCAGCGTATAAATTCCGAGGGTAAGATAAGCGTATACCACATGCTCGCCGGTGGCAAAGGCAGCGAAAAGAAGAATAAAAATTATCCGGATCACATTGGCAATTACATTCAGGAGACTGTTCACTCTGCCAGCCATTTCATTCGGGATCACCCGGAAGAGATACGAGACACGGAAAATCCTCGAACCTGCATTGGTGAAACCCAGAATAAAAGAAAGCACGAAAAGCACGGCAATGTGAACATTGAAAGCCAACCAGAATAAAGACATGGTGGTGAGCATGACCAGGATAATAATGGATTTAGGAGGAGGGATACGGCTTAATATTCCGCTGATCATAATTCCGGCCAGCAGGGCACCGCCACCTACCAGAAATTCGGAGCTTCCGTATACAATTCCGCTCGCATGCAGGTAGTCCTTGACATACATCATCCGCAGGGCAAACATTTCTACCAGAATAATGATGAAGATTGAAAATGAGCAGATCGCGAAAACAGTGACCAACGAGTGATTTTTAAGATAATCATAACCTACCTTCAATCTTGACATCAGGTTTCCTTCATCTTCGTGCACGACCGACTTTAAGGCTACCGGCCTGATAAAAATAATGGTTACAAAAGAGATGAAGTAAGTGACGGCATTGAACAGAATAATCTCATAAAGCTCCCATTTCTCAATATGGATTTCCCAATTGCCTAACGGGGTATGGGTAAAGGGATTATCGGTCACATGAACTCCGGAAAGCAAAATACCGCCGATCAGTCCGGAAAGCATGGTAATTGATTGTCCGATGATTTCAATATAGGCCACAACCCTGGTATAATATTCGGGTTCGGTTATTTCCTGAACAAAGGCATAGAGATTTGGATAGTGGATGTAGTATCCGAAGAATGTACTTGTAAATACAAGCAGGATGAGCACAATGGGCAGGTCGCCTTCTTTGAATCCCAGCGAGGCCACCGAAAGAATGATCAGGCCCTGTATGAAATTGGTACCGAGAAACACATCTTTCCTATTGAAACCGTCTACGATATCGCCTGCATATAATCCCCAGAAAAGTACGCCCAGATTAATGACGGCAAAAGAAAGAAGGAAAAGAGGAGCCTGGTGCAGGGTATTATCGAAATACCAGGGAATCGCGATCATAGTAATACCCTGAGAAAAGCTGGAAACAGCGTTTGCGACGAATAATACCGTAAGAGCCCTCTTATTTTTCAATTATTCCTAAATTGGGTTTAGTAAAAGTAACAAAATGCCCCTCCCGAAAAAAGAAAAAGTTTATACCCGTCAGGAAGCGCTTTTAAAGATCTCTTCTTTTTGCGCCTACCAGGAAAGAACCCAGCAGGAAGTGCGTGATAAATTATACGAATACGGGCTTCATAAAGATGTGGTGGAAGAGCTGGTATCGGAACTTATTTCGGGGAATTTCATCAACGAGGAACGTTTCGCTAAAACATACGCAGGCGGGAAATTCAGAATCAAACATTGGGGTAAGGTAAAGATCAAAGAGGCGCTGAAAGCCAAAGGGCTTTCCGACTATTGCATCCGGAAGGGACTGCAGGAAATCGAACCGAAAGATTATTTGGCCGCACTGCAATCGCTGATCAGGAAAAGATCGGAAAAAGAGAAAGAAAAGAACGAATACCGGAGAAAACATAAGATCGCCGCTTACCTGATCGCTAAAGGGTACGAGGCAGAACTGGTATGGGAGGAATTGGTTGATGGTTTTTAGTTGATGGTTGCTGATTTTTAATTGATAGTATCAACTATTGGTACTTATTCTGAATTCATACGAAACCTCCCTGTTCTTATGATTCTTTTTTTAAGATGAACTCTTCTCTTCTTTTTAATTTTTAGTTCTAAAAGAATATTTTGTAAGTCCGCGTCAGAAATGATTATTTCTGAAGATTTATAAATGGTCTTATACTTCCAGGACTTATATTTCTTCTCCTCCGTTTTTATTGTAAGTAAAGTACCGGAAGCAGGCTCTTTCTCCAGGGTCAATGAAAATAGTCCTTCGGCTGCGGAAGTGGTGGTTCCAAGCAGTTGATCCCCAGAAAATATTCTGACAGTAATTCCATAAATACCTTTATCATCTGTCTTATCAATTACTTTGCCGCTGACCACATAAATACCGCCTGATATTTTTTTCTGCTGGTCATTGGCATACATTTCTATCAGAGTATCGGGTACATCCGCACTAAGCTCTCTTGAAAAGCCTGCAGATAAGGTTACTAATTTCAGAATAATGACCGAGATGAAAGAAACCAGATGCCTTCTGTATTTCCTTATTCCCGTCTCCTTCTTTTGCGCAAGGTTCTGGCTGATCTGATCTTCGTAAAAACGTACACATATATCTTTACCTTTTTCACGTACCAGCTTATTGAAATCTGCTTCGCTAGCTTTGGTCAGGTCGTACACGTTTTTACTGCAGTTGCCGCAGAACCTTCCTGGACCATTTTTCTGCATTTTTTTCCAGTCAGCCTGGCAAGGTTCGGGTATGTAAATGTCTTTAAAGGCGATTGGCTTCATAAGGAATTTTTACTCTCTATGCCCTGAAAACAGGAAGGTAAACCCTTAAGCTTCGATTTTTTTGAAATGCAGTAATTTTTCAGGACCACTAAGATAGACCTGAGGATGGTTGAGGGCTAAAAATCCAGCATTTTTCATAACAGAAACAAGCTCAGATTCCCGTACAAGGCTCTTCTGATGATATTCAAGCACCATTTCCCTGACATTTTTCAATTTACCTGAATAGGCCAATTCCTGAACAATCTCTCCTTCTGCTCCTTCCACGTCCATCTTCATAAAATCGATTTCGCCTACAATGTGAGAGGATAATTTCCTCATTGGCACCTCGATAAATTCCTTGGTATCGTTTGAATAAATACTGGTATTCAAAGACCCTTTACCATAACTAAAAAGCTTACAGATACCCTCTTCTTTCCCCAGTGCACAGGCATTGAGTACAATATCTGAAAATCGGTTCTGTTCCACGTTCCTTTTAAGCAACATGAAATTCTCCGGATCGGGCTCAAAGGCAGAAATCTTGCATGAAGGATAAAAAATCTTAAAATAGAGCACGGAAATACCAATGTTGCTGCCGCAGTCAAAAATAAGTGGGCTCTTTTTTTCGCTTTCAAAACGATACGACCTGTAAATAAAAATCTCTTCGAACTGATTGATCAGGACAGGATAATTAAAAAAAGATATGGTATGTCCGAAAATAGCTACTTGCTTTTCCTTGTCAGCAGTCGTTGGTTTAAACCGGTGAAGCAGGAATGAATAAAGAAATAGTTTTTTATAGTTAAGAAAGATCAGAAAATTTTTATCTGAAAAGAGCCGGGGAAGAAGGTGTAAAAATGCTTTTAGAAGCTGCCGCATGGTCATTGTCTGCCAACATACAATTTACATCTTATTTACTTAGCAAAGCATGCTCATCCTATAATCACTTTGAATAAAGAAGTAAAAAATTAATTCATACATTTATACATGCACGATATTTTAAGGCAAAGCATTGAAAGGTTTGTACCTCTTACAGAAGAAGAGTGGCAGATGCTGCTTCCTTATGTAGAAACAAAAGAGTATAAAAAGCATGAGCACTTTGCCGAGCAGGGCAAAGTAGCTAATGAAATCGGTTTCGTGGTGGAAGGCATGTTGCGCCACTATTACCTGAAAGACGGAGAAGAAAAGACCACTTATTTTTATTTTGAAAACCATTTTGTAAGTTCTTATATCAGCTGCATCTCCCGGCAGCCATCCTTGCTTGCCATCGAAACATTGAGCGAGTGCCGCATGCTTGTTTTTCCCTACAGTAAAATGAAAGAATTGTTCCAAAAAAGCATTACCTGGCAAAGCTTCGGAAGACTTATCGCCGAATACCTTGCCATGGGTCTGGAAGAACGCATGGTTGGTTTGCTTATGCTTAGCCCGGAAGAACGATACATGCAGCTTATCGAGGGCAATAAAAAGAAAATTATGGAGCGTATACCCCAGCATTATATTGCCAATTACCTCGGCATTACTCCTGTAAGCCTGAGCCGCATAAGAAACAGAATGATTAAAAAATAATGGCTTAATGGGCCGGGGCCCGGCGTTTTCTTATCTTATGTTAACGTCTTATTCTTATCCTGTGCTGCAACTTTGTATCAAAACAAAAGACGTTATGACAACAAAGACAAATCTTCTCGCCCTCCTTATGCTTGTAAGCGGATTAAAATCATTAGCACAAAGTAAAGAGGACAACAACGTTTCCAGTGCTTACCCCGGCACCGAGATCAAAAAAGGAAAAATCATCCATAGCGAGATCCTCATAAATGCCCCAGTGGAAATGGTATGGAAGATCTTCTCCGACTTTGAGCAATACCCACACTGGAACCCTTTTATAAAATTTTTAAAACCAGTGCCCCGGGAAGGGAAACAGATAGAGGTATTTTTGCAGCCCGCCGGAAAAAAAGGAATGACCTTTAAGCCGAAGGTACTTGTATATGCCGAGAACAAAGAGCTGCGTTGGGTCGGAAAATTATTCATCAGCCGCTTGTTCGATGGCGAGCATGTATTTATGCTCAAAGATAACCATGATGGAACGAGCACCTTTATACAATATGAGCGCTTCAGAGGAATACTTGTGCCCTTTATGAAGAGAATGCTGGATGACAACACCCTGTCAGGATTTAAACAGATGAATGAAGCCTTGAAAAAGAAGTGTGAAGAATGAGTGCGGCTTGCGAACGAGAAGATGATATCGTCTTCTGGCGTATAATAAAAACGGGGAACAGTAAAACTGTTCCCCGTTTTCTAATTCCTTATTCCTCCTCAGGCCGTTACATTTTCAAAAAACAAGCCTTCATTCAGCAGGTTCAGGGCCTCATGCTTGTGCTCGGTTTTGATTAGCAGGGAGATATTGTTGCTGCTGCCTCCGTAGGAGATCATGCGGATCGGAATCTGATCGATGGAATCGAAAATTTTTCTGGCAATCCCTTTTTTATCGGCCAGGAAATCTCCTACAACACAAATGATGCTTTGGTCTTTATCCACTTCCACTATACAGAACTCTTTCAGCTCTTTCAGGATGTTCTCCAGATTCTTTGAATCGTCGATGGTCAGCGATACAGCGACTTCCGAGGTGGTGATCATATCGATCGGGGTTTTATACCGTTCAAAAACCTCGAATACCCTTCTCATAAAACCATAAGCCAGCAACATTCTGCTTGACTTGATCTTAATGGCAGTAATATTGTCTTTAGCCGCAATGGCTTTAATTTCTTTGGTGGATGTCTTGATCGCGATCACGGTGCCTTTGGCCTCAGGCTGCATGGTATTAAGCAGTCTTACCGGTATGTTGAACTTCTTGGCCGGAAGGATCGTCGCCGGATGCAGGATCTTCGCTCCGAAATAGGCGAGCTCGGCTGCTTCATCAAACGTAAGTTCTGCGATCGGGAACGTTCTTTTCACGATTCTAGGATCGTTGTTATGCATGCCGTCTATATCGGTCCAGATCTGAATTTCTTCAGCCCGTATAGCCGCGCCTACGAGCGAAGCGGTATAATCGCTTCCGCCTCTTTTCAGGTTATCCCGCTCACCTTTTGGATTTCTGCAGATATAGCCTTGGGTAATAAACAAATGCACATCGGGGTTTGCTTTGATCAGCGCGCCCAGTTTCTCTTCCGAAAAGCTCAGTACCGGCTCATTGTCCTCGTCGATTTTCATAAACTCCAGGGCTGGCAGCAGCATGGAATTATAACCGGCTTCTTTCAGGTATTCCTGGAAAAGCTCGGTGGAAATCAATTCTCCCTCTGCCAGCAGCGCTCTGGTTTCCCTTTCGGTAAATTCCTTATCGACATGTGATTTTACAAAATCATAATGCTCCTTCATGATAGCCTGACCTTTTTCAAGTCCGGCTTTGCTGCTGTAAAGTTTTTTGATAAAATCCTGGTATGGGTCAAACAGGTTGCTGATCGCTTTTTCCGCAGCCGCTTTATCTTTCTTCATCAGCTTGTCAGAAATATCCACCAGGGCATTGGTCGTTCCCGATACCGCTGAAAGCACCACCAGCTTTCTTTCCTTGTCAGAAATAAGCGCTGCTACCGAATGCATCCTTTCAGGTTTTCCTACCGAAGTTCCGCCGAATTTTAATACTTTCACTTGATCCTATCGTTTTATGTTAATGATTTTTCTCTGTTAAAAGGCCAGCATTTTAATGGCCGTTGCCGCCGCTTCATCTCCTTTATTTCCGTGCTTTCCTCCCGCTCTGTCCAGCGCCTGCTGCTGGTTATTTGGAGTCAATACGCCAAAAATGACCGGTTTGTTGTATTTCAACGCTACATTCGTCAGTCCCTGCGAAACCGCCTGGCAGATAAAGTCGAAATGTTTGGTGTCTCCCTGTATAACACAGCCAAGACAGATCACCGCGTCGATCTTTTTTTCTTTTGCCATCCATTGAGCTCCCAGCGACAACTCAAAACTTCCCGGCACATTCCTGCGGATGATATTTCCCGGCTTTGCTCCGTGTTTCAGCAGGGTTTCACGTGCTCCTGTATAAAGCGCTTCGGTGATCTCGGCGTTCCATTCGGCGACGACGATCGCAAATTTCTTTTTCGAGATATCGGAGATATTCTTTGAAGAGTAAGTACTTAGATTTTTTGCAGAGCTTGACATGTGTATCATTAAAAAGGGATAAAGTCCGGCAGACTTTATCCCTTTTTATTTATTTTTTTTAAGGTTACTGGCCTGCTAGTTCTTCTGCTCTGGCCTTATACTTTTTAGCATCGGTCAGTTCTGAAGCCTGCCAGTACTCATTGATCACCTTGTCGTACACTTTGACGGCAGAGGCATAGTCCTTATTCTGTTCATAAGCCAGACCCGCTTTCATGCAGTACTCCGGCGTGTAATATTGGTTCGGCTTATAGTCTACCGCTTTCTGATAATAGGCAGTGGCATCTTCAAAGTTTTTTTGCTCCATATAAGCATCTCCGATCAGGGAGTATACTCTTGCCTGCAGAAGCAGGTCGTTGGAACTGAAGTCTTTCAGATACGTGATGGCATCATCGTATTTACCTTGTTTCAGATACGCAGTGCCTGTATAAAACTTAGAAAGATTTCCTGCATCAGTGCTTCCGTAGTCGTCGGCCACTTCAAGAAGTCCGCTTTTCAGCGCCTGCTTGGTAGAGTCCTGCTCCCAGTAATAGACACCGTCAATCATAGAAACCTGAGCTTCCTGATTCTGTTCCTGCAACTGATACCAGTAAAAGAACACACCGCCTGCCAGCAGGAGAACACCCAGGCCGACATAGAGAAGTATATTCTTATTCTTTTTTACAAAGTCTTCTGACTGTGATAGTTTTTCTGCCAGTGAACTTGGGTCTTCCAGTACTTCGTTTCCCTTATTCCCTGTATTTGTCTTTGCCATTTTCTTTTATTTGGGGAGCAAATTTATAGATTCTTTCCGCAATTTTTAGTTTTTATTCAATTATGAAAGGATACTCTGGTTCTGCATACACGTCTCTGAAGGCTTCTTCAGGCTCCGGGTATGGTGATTCTTCCGCGAATTTTACGGAAGCATCCACTTCTACCTTGATTTTGGCGTCGATTGCTTCCAGGTCTTTTTCAGTAGCCATTTTATTGTTCAGGATGGTTTCGCGCACCTGCTCGATAGGATCTTTTGCCTTATATTCTTCCAGCTCTTCTTTGGTTCTGTATTTAGCCGGATCGGACATCGAGTGTCCTTTGTAACGGTACGTTCTGAATTCCAGCAGGGTCGGGCCATCGCCTTTTCGGGCTCTTTCGGCCGCTCTTTCCACCGCCAGGTGCACTTCTTCCACTTTCATGGCATCAACGGGCTCGGAAGGAATGTCGTACGACTCTCCCAGTTGGTATAGCTGTGTTACATTCGAAGTTCTTTTTACGGAAGTACCCATAGCATACCCGTTGTTCTCAATAACAAAGATCACCGGGATCTTCCAGAGCATGGCCATATTCAGCGTTTCGTGGAAAGCGCCTTGTCTTACCGCGCCATCGCCCATGAAGCAGATGCATAGGTTCGTGGTCTTATTGTATTTCTCTGCGAAAGCGATACCGGCACCCAGAGGAATCTGTCCGCCTACGATACCGTGACCGCCTACGAAATTATGTTCTTTGTCAAAAATGTGCATGGAACCGCCTTTTCCTTTAGAGCAGCCGGTTGCTTTGGCAAAAAGCTCGGCCATGATCGCATTAGCCGAAGTGCCTAAGGCTAAAGGGAAACCGTGGTCTCTGTATGCGGTAATCCACTTGTCGTCCTTGGTCAGCGCCGTTACCGCTCCCAGAGCGCAGGCTTCCTGACCTATATATAAGTGACAAAATCCTTTTATTTTCTGTTGTCCGTAAAGCTGACCTGCTTTTTCTTCGAATTTTCTCAGAAGAACCATTTTCTCATACCAGAACAGATAGGTTTCTTTTGAAAACTTGCCGGATGAATTTACATTTGCTTTGGACTTTTCTTTCACGCTTGCCATAGTCAATAATTAACGATCTTTGATCTTATTCAAGGTGCTAAATTAAGCAAATTCTTCATATTCCCATATTATTTTAATGTACTTATCTGCTATAAACCTGCTCAATTTCAAAAATTATGAAGAGTTAAACCTCGGGTTTTCAAGGCAGATCAATTTTTTTACGGGGAGGAACGGAAGCGGAAAAACGAACCTGCTGGACGCTATTTATTACCTGTCCACCAGCAAAAGCGCCTTCCAGAGCAACGATGCCCAGAACATAAAAACCGGGGAAGATTATTTTATGCTCAGCGGCAGCTTCGTAAGACAGGGACGTACAGACCTGGTGCAGGCGAGCCTGGGTAAAGGACAGAAAAAGATTCTGAAAATCAATAAAAACCCTTACGAAAAACTGAGCGAACACATCGGCGAATTCCCCGTGGTGCTGATCGCGCCCAACGATACCGACATTATCCGCGAAAGCGGCGAATTCCGTAGAAAATTTTTCGACGGCATCCTGTCGCAGCTCAGCCATCCCTACCTGAACGAGCTGATCCGTTACAACCAGCTGCTTAAGCAAAGGAACAGCCTGCTCAAACAGTTCAGCGAACAGAACCGGGTTGACCAGGACCTGATCGACACCTATGATACCCAGATCCTTTCTTCGGCAAAATTTATCTATGACGCGCGAAAAAAATTCCTGGAAGAATTCTCTCCGGTCTTTCACGAGCATTACATCAACCTGTCGGAAAAGAAAGAAGACACCAGCCTGATCTATACATCCCAAATGGAAAATCCGGATTTCGAAAAGGAATACCGGCAAGCACTCCGACGCGACATTATTCTGCAGAGAACCACCCACGGCGTTCACCGCGATGATTTTATTTTTAAGATCGGCGAGCATCCTTTAAAGAGTTATGGCTCCCAGGGACAGCAGAAATCCTTCGTCATTGCTTTGAAGCTGGCCCAGTTCGATATCATCAAAAAA